>CAYXQU010000070.1:0-8262 GCA_964467305.1 uncultured Eubacteriales bacterium | reverse complement strand
AGTCGATGTCGACTCCCCTGCCCACCCGGACGTTGCCGCGCTCGTCGGGCTCGGCGGTGCACTCCAGCGACAGCAGCGAGCCCACGTCGTTCCAGTCAAGCGGCGCCGGGATCACCGCGACGTGTTCACTACGCTCCATCACCGCGTTGTCGATCGAGATCGACGGCAGCTTCTCGAACAGCGCAAGCGCCTCGGGTCCATTGCGGCGCTCGGTGGGCTGCTGGGCGATCCAGCGGGCCGCTTGGGCGATGGAGGCGATCTCGCCACCGGCGGCGTCGAGCTCCTCGAGCACCTGCGCGGCGCGCATGATGAAGATGCCGGCGTTCCAGAAGTACTCGCCACTGTCCACGTAGTGCTGGGCGACCTTCTGCGGCGGCTTCTCGACGAACTCGGCAGCGCGGTGCACAACAGCGTCGCCGGCGCCCAATCCGGGTAGCGGCTCTGCGGCCCGGATGTAGCCGTAGCCGGTCTCGGGCCGCGTGGGTGAGATGCCGATGGTGACCAGGTGGCCGTCTTCGGCAGCGCCCACAGCCGCGGTGATGCAGTCGGCCCACACCTGACCATCATCAAGCAGGTGATCGCTGGGAAGCACCAGCATGATCGCGTCGGGGTCCTGAGCGGCGAACACAGCGGCCGCGAGCGCGATGGCAGGCGCGGTGTTGCGGGGCAGCGGCTCTTGGATGTAGCTCACCGCGTGCAGGTGTGTATCGGGTTGGGCGATGAGGTGGTTGCGCAGCTCGTCGAAGAGGCGCTCGTTGGTGGCGATGGCGACGTTGGACTGCGTGCTCACGAACGGCAGCACCCGGTGCACGGCTTGAGCGATGAGCGACTCGGTACCGAACATCGACAACAGCTGCTTGGGGTTGAGCTCGCGCGACAGTGGCCAGAACCGCTGCCCGCTGCCACCGGCGAGTATCACTGCGAACACGTTGCTCATGGAGTCACTTTCGCAAGGGTTGTGAACGGGACGGAGCGCCCAAGGGCTGCAGGGTGAATCTTACCGCGTACCATCCAGCGCCGCTTCCAGCGTCTTGCATACCAGTTCGATCTGCTCGGCGCTCATGCCCGGCCACAGCGGCAAGGTGAGGATGCGCGGCGCGAGTGCCTCGACCCGGTCAAGCCCGCCCCGCATGCCCCCGGCCAGAGACACCGCCGAGAAATCATGCAGCGGCCGGTAGTGCACCGACGTCTGGATCCCGGCGTCGCGCAGCGCGCCCTGCACCGCTTCGCGATCGGTCCCGGGTGGCAGGAGCACCGGCATGATGTGGTAGCTCGAGACCCCGTCGAACTCCCACTCATGCTCGAACGCCGCGAACGGCACGATGAGCTCGGGGATGGCCGCCAGGAGTTCTCGGTAGTAGATGGTGTGGGCGCGACGGGCAGCGTCACCTTGAGCGAGCTTGCCCATCTGCACCAATGCGAGTGCCGCCTCGATCTCTGTGAGCCGGTAGTTGAAGCCAAGCTCGGTCACGTCGTAGCCCCACGCGTGGCCCTTGTGGCGGTCGAGCGTCTGCGCGGTCATGCCGTGGCTGCGCATCAGCCGGAGGCGCTCTCCGGTCGCTTCATCACGACACCAGATGGCGCCACCCTCGCCGGTCGCGAGGTTCTTGTTGCTGAAGAACGAGAAGCAGCCGAAGTCGCCTATGGTGCCCACGGGCACTCCTCGCCACGACGCCGAGGGCGCGTGCGCACAGTCTTCGATGATTGCGAGGCCGTGATTGCGAGCCACGTTGGTGATGTCCCCCATGCGGCACGGGTAGCCGGCGTAGTGCACTACGATGATCGCCTTGGTGCGCGGCGTGATCTTGGCCTCGATGTCGGCGGCGTCCACGGTGAGATCGTGTGCGCCCACCACGTCTGCGAAGACCGGTGTCCCGCCCTCGTAGAGCACCGCGTTCGCGGTCGCCACGAAGGTCAGGTCGGGCACGATGACCTCATCGCCGGGGCCTATGCCGGCGGCTCGCACCGCCAGGTGCAGTGCAGCGGTGCCACTCGATACCGCAAGCACGTGCCCACCGCCCAGGTGCTGGGCGAAGGCTCGCTCGAAAGACGCCGTATTGTCTCCCATGGTGAGCCACTTGGAGCGCAGCACGTCCACGACGGCGGCCTCTTCACGCGCGTCGTACTCCAGATCGAACAGCGGCACCTTCCATGTCATGGTCAGGCACCCTCGCACAGGAACTCGTCGCGGCGGGCCGTGAACTCATCTTGGGCGCGTGCGAAGTCGTCAACGCGGCCAATGTCGAGCCAGTAGCCCTCGAAGCGCTCGGAGCGCACCGTGAGCCCGGCGCCGATCATGCGCAACACCAGATCCGGGAAGTCCAGCCGCTCGCCGGGCTCGATCAGGTCGAGCGCCTCAGGCGAGAACGCGTAGACGCCCATGCTCACCAGATACTCGCTGGTGGGCTTCTCAAGGTAGCCGGTGATGACCCCGTCGCCATCTGTCTGCACCACGCCGAAGTCCACGCGGTTCTCACGCACGTAGGTCGCGACAGACGCGGCCGCGCCCGATGCCGCATGCCGGTCGAGAAAAGCGCCGTAGTCGAGCGTGCACAGCACGTCGCCGTTCATCACGAGGAACGGCTCGTCGAGCCCCTCGATGAGCTTGAGCGGACCTGCGGTGCCAAGCGGCGTCTCTTCTCGGCAGTACGAGATGTCGATGCCCAGCTTCTCGCCACCGTGGAAGAACGCCTCGATGAGCTCGGCGAGGTAGCCAACGGCCAGCGTGACGCGGTCGAAGCCCTTGCAGCCAAGCTGGCGCAAGATGACCTCGAGGATGGGCGTCTCGCCCAGCGGCATGAGCGGCTTGGGGAACACCGTGGTGTACGGCGCGAGCCGTGTGCCCTTGCCGCCCGCCAGAATGACAGCGCGTCGTGCCACGTGCACGCCTCTCTCTAGATGGTGTAGCTCAGCCGGTAACGTGCGCGGTTCGCCGGATCGTTGAACCACTCGATGGTCTCGAACAGCCCTATGGGCAACGTGATCTGCGGTGCCCAGCCGCTCAGCTCGTGCGCGAGCGAGTTGTCCGAGACAAGCCGCTCGACCTCGCTGGCCGCCGGCCGCATGCGCTCCTCGTCGCTGACCACCACGGCGTTGGAACCCGTGAGCTCGATGAGGTTCGTGGCCAGATCGCCAACGGATATCTCGTTGCCAAAGCCCAGGTTCACCTCTTTGCCCACCGCCTCATCTGCTGCGGCCAGCGAGATGAAGCCCGCCGCCGTGTCCGAGACGTAGGTGAGATCGCGCGTGGGCGTGAGCGCGCCGAGCTTGATCTCCTCGGCGCCGGCGAGCAGCTGCGTGATGATCGTTGGGATCACCGCGCGGGCGGACTGGCGCGGTCCGTAGGTGTTGAAGGGGCGCACCGTGACCACCGGCAGGTCGAAGCTGCGGTGAAACGCGTCTGCCATGGCGTCGCCCGCGATCTTGCTCGCCGAGTACGGCGACTGGCCCTGCTTGGGGTGCGACTCGTCGATGGGCACGTAACGGGCGGTGCCGTAGACCTCGCTTGTCGACGTCACCACCACGCGCTCGAGCTCGAGGTCGCGCGCCGCCTGCAAGACGTTCAGGGTGCCCTTCACGTTCGTGTCCACGTAGCTGTCGGGCGAGTGGTACGAGAACGGGATGCCTATGAGCGCCGCGAGGTGGAACACCGCCTGCGCGCCTTTGAGCGCCGTGCGCACGCCGTTGGGGTCGCGCACGTCTCCCATGAAGAACTCGATCTGCTCGGCCTGCTCGGCCGGAATGGAGTCAAGCCAGCCGCGCGAGTCAAACGAGTTGTAGAAGCAGAACGCGGTGACGTCACACCCGTGCTCCACGAGCGCCTGCGTCAGGTGCGAGCCAATGAACCCATCGGCGCCGGTGACGACGACCTTCGCGCCTCGAAGCTCCATCTGTGCCCCCCGCCAGTCTTGTTCTACTCGTCCGAAAGGATCTTGGTCAGGTTCTCCCTGAGCGCTTCGCCGTACTCGGTCGACTCGAGCGCCAAGGCCACGTTCGCCTCGAGCCACGACAGGATGTTACCTGTGTCGTACCCATCCTCGGGCTCGATGACCACCGCGTAGAGCTGCTCGGAGGCGAGAAGCTCGACAAGCGCGTCGGTGAGCTGGATCTCGCCGCCACGGCCCGGCTGCACGTTGGGCAGCAGCTCCATGACCTTGGGGGTGAGCAGGTACCTGCCGAAGATCGCGAGGTTGCTGGGTGCATCGTTGGCGGCCGGCTTCTCCACAAGACCGTTCACGAGCCAGGTGCCGTCCTCGAGCTCCTTGCCGTCGATGACGCCGTAGCGAGAGACCTGCTCGGCGGGCACGGGCACCACCGCGATCACGCTGGCACCGGTGCGCTCGTGAACCTCGAGCATGCGCGGCAGCACATCGTTCCTGGGCACCAGGACATCGCCCAGAAGCACGTAGAACGGCTCGTTGTTGGTGAACGGCTTGCCACACATCACGGCGTGACCCAGCCCGCGCGGGCGCTTCTGGCGCACGTAGAAGACCTCGGCCAGCTCTGAGATGGCGCGCACAGAGCGAAGGCGCTTGGTGTCGCCGGCGGACTCAAGCAGGTCCTCGAGCTCGATGGAGCGGTCGAAGTGGTCCTCGATGGCGCGCTTGCCGCGGCCGGTGACGATGAGCACGTCGTCTGCATGCGCGGCGACGGCCTCTTCGACCACGTACTGGATGACCGGCTTGTCGACCACCGGCAGCATCTCTTTGGGCTGTGACTTCGTTACGGGCAGGAACCGAGTGCCCAGCCCTGCGGCAGGGATGATTGCTTTCATTCGCGACCCCTTACAGGCTCTTGAGAACGTCCGAGGCCGCCTCGAGGAACAGGTCGATCTGGGCGTCGGTGATGGCGGTTGAGACGAAGCAGGCCTCGTACTGGCTGGGCGCCAGCCAGAAGCCGCGGTCGAGCATTCCTCGGAAGTACTTCGCGTAACGCTCGGTGTCGCTGGTGGACGCGGTCGACCAGTTGCTGACCTCGAGATGGGTGAAGAACATCGTCGACATCGATCCCACGCGGTTGCAGGTGGTGTGGATCGCCGAGTCACCGGCAGCGCGGCACAACCCCGAGGCGAGCTTCTTGCCCTTGCGGTCGAGCTCGTCGTAGACACCCGGCTGCGAGAGCGCCTCGATGGTGGCCAGTCCGGCGACCATCGCCACCGGATTGCCCGACAGCGTGCCGGCCTGGTACACGGGGCCGGTAGGAGCAAGCTGCTCCATGATCTCGCGCTTGCCGCCAAAGGCACCCACCGGGAAGCCGCCGCCGATGATCTTGCCCAGCGTGGTCAGATCCGGCGTCACGCCGTAGAGCTCCTGGGCACCGCCCAGCGCCACCCGAAAGCCGCTGATGACCTCGTCGAAGATCAGCACCACGCCGTGGGCATCGCACAGGTCGCGCAGGCCCTGCAGGAAGCCGGGCTTAGGCGGCACGACACCCATGTTGCCGGCGATGGGCTCGAGGATGATCGCGGCGACCTGCTCGCCTTGGGCCTCAAGCGTCGCCTTGACGTGATCGAGGTCGTTGTACGGCAGCACGATGGTGTCGCCCGCAGCGCCTTGGGTCACGCCCGGCGTCGAGGGGATGCCCAGCGTCAGCAGACCGGAACCCGCCGCGACGAGCAGTGCATCGCTGTGGCCGTGGTAGTTGCCGTCGAACTTGATGAACTTCTCGCGCCCGGTATAGCCGCGTGCGAGGCGGATGGCGCTCATGGTCGCCTCGGTACCGCTTGAGACGAAACGCACCATCTCGATCGAAGGCACCGCGTTGATGACGGCTTCCGCGGCCGTGACCTCGACGCATGTGGGCGCCCCGAAGCTGGTGCCGCGCTCGAGCTGCTCGCGCACCGCGTCGAGCACCGGCTCGTAACCGTGGCCCAGGATCATGGGACCCCAGCTTTGCACGAAGTCGACGTACTCGCGCCCGTCGATGTCCCAGATATTCGAGCCCTTGGCGCGGTCGACGAACCGAGGCTCGATCCCAACGCTCTTATACGCGCGCACCGGCGAGTTCACGCCGCCGGGAATCACGTTGCATGCTGCCGAGAAGGTCGACGAGGAAGACTGAGTCATGGGGCGAGTGCCTTTCGTCTCGTGGCTTGTGGCGACGCGCGTATCGCGCGCCTGTTCGGGCGGCCCAGTTCACCGCCACGCAACAGATGCCATTCTAGCGCACGTGCGAGCACGTATACTGCCCAGACGAAGGGTACGACGCCCACTTCTCCGGAGAAGCCTTGAATCTTGAACGCGCGATACGCGGGGTCGCCGTCTCGGCGTTGCTGAGCGCCTTGGTCTACGCGGCGCTCGCCGGCTTCACCGATGCACGCCAGGTGGCGGTCGCGCTCACCACTATGCCCGTCTCGGCGATCGCAACGATGGTGGGGCTGACACTGGGGTGCTACCTGCTGCGCGCGGTGCGCTGGAGCTACCTGACCCGGCTCATGGGCCACCCCATGAACGCGCGCGACGCGGTGTACGTGCAGCTCTCCGGGATGACCATGACGGTGACGCCCGGCAAGGTGGGCGAGGTGCTGAAAGGCTATCTCGCCCGCGAGATCGTGGGACTGCCCATGGCGCGCGGCGTGACGCTGGTGTTCACGGAGCGCCTGACCGATGTCGTCGCGGTGGTGGCGCTGTCGACGGGCGCGGTGGGTATCGTCGCCAACACCGCTTCAGGGGTCGCTGTGGCCGCCATCGCATTGGTTGTGGGTATCGCTCTGCTCACATCACAGCGGGTCCATGCGGCCGCCTTGCGCATGGCCGGCAAGCAGCCGTGGCTCGCGGCCCACGCCGAGCACGCTCAGTCGGTCTCCGAGACGCTGCGCACGACCCTGTCGCCAACGGCCCTGGTGGTCTCGGTGACGATATCGGCCGCGGCGTGGGCGATGGAGGGGTTCGCTCTGTGGGTGTGCGTGAGTGCGATGGGTTTCGACGGGCTCAGCGCGGTCGCGACCGTGGGAATCTACGCGATCTCGACGCTCATTGGTGCGTTCACGTTCCTGCCGGGCGGGATAGGCCTGACCGAGGCATCGATGGTGGGCCTGCTCATCGCGGCAGGGATGGCGTCAGCGGACGCGTCGGCAGCGACGCTGCTCATCCGCGTGGTGACCATGTGGTTCGGCGTGGGGCTCGGCTGGGCGACGCTGGCTACTCGGCCGGCGCTGATGCGACGGCTTGCCGGGATCGGCTGAAGCCCTTCGACCCCACCACGATCGCCGTGATGCCGGTGATGAGGGGTGCGATGAAGAACAGCCCCGTGATCACCAGCAGGATGGCGTCGGGCATCATGCGGTGGAAGCTGAAGCGCAGGTACGCCCACAGCGCCGCGTAAATCACCGCCGAGATGAGAGCGAAGACGCTCCCCCCGGTCTTCAGGGGAATGGTGAACAGCCCTGCGAGCAGCACGATCACGAGCAGCGCTGCGGTGGCCACAAGCCCGTTCTCATCGGTGTCCATGTTCATGAACAGACCGACAAGCCCGACCCCCCAGGCCAACACCGCTGCCACACCCATCAGAAGCGCCCCAAGAGCCGCCCACTTCGCGAGCGAAGCGCCTGACTCCCCTGCGGGCATACCGCTCTGCTTCACGTACTCCCCCTGCGCTCGTCACCTGACGGTGGCCCGCTGCAACGGGCCACCGCAACCGGCACCTCAGTCGTGGCTGGTGGTGGAGACGCCCACGTCGGCTGCCGCCTCGTCGAGCGAACACTCACCCTTCCACGCCGGCGGCTCGTAGGCGCAGTACGGCTCTGCCTCGAGGTAGTCACCCGTGATCTCGAGGGCGCGCGCACGGCACCCGCCGCACACCGCCTTATACTCGCACGCGCCGCACTTTCCTTTGAGAAGCGAGTAATCGCGTAGGTCGTTGAAGACCTTGGACTCGGTCCAGATCTGGCTGAACGGCTGCTCCTTGACGTTGCCAAGCTGCATGTCGAAGTAGCCGCACGGCTGGATGTCGCCAACGTGACTGATGAAGCAGAACGTGATGCCGCCCAGGCAGCCGCGCGTCATGGCGTCGAGCCCGTACTCCTCGCGCGTGACCTTCTTGCCCTCGGCCTTGGCGAGCTGGCGGATGATGCGGTAGTAGTGCGGCGCATCGGTGGGCTTGAAGTGCAGCGGGCTGGTCTTCTGGCGGTGGTAGGCCCAGGTGAGCACCTTCTCGTACTCATCGGGCGGGAGCTCCTCGGCAAGGATCTCTGAACCGCGCCCCGTGGGCACGAGCATGAAGATGTGGAACGCGTCGACGTTGAGCGACTCGGCGAGGTCGTGG
>CAYXQU010000069.1:6123-8422 GCA_964467305.1 uncultured Eubacteriales bacterium | reverse complement strand
GGCAACAAGCACGCCGCCAAGATCAAGAGCCACCACAACCTGATCCCGTTTCCCGAAGGCGTGCATTTCGACCTCATCGAGCCGCTCAAGGCGCTGTTCAAAGACGAGGTTCGCGCCGTGGGAAGCGAGCTGGGTCTTCCCGATGAGATCGTCCACCGCCAGCCGTTCCCGGGTCCCGGGCTCGCTGTGCGGATCATCGGCGATATCACGCACGAGAAGCTCGAGAAGCTGCGCTTCGCCGATGCGATCGTGCGCGAGGAGATCCTCGAGTGGGACACCGGTCGCGAGGTGTGGCAGTACTTCGCCGTGCTGCCCGACATCAAGAGCGTGGGCGTCATGGGCGACGAGCGCACCTACGAGAACCCCATCATCATCCGCGCGGTGGCTTCAGCCGACGCGATGACGGCCGACTGGGCGCGGTTGCCCCACGATCTACTCGCCAGGATGAGCAACCGCATCATCAACGAGGTCGACGGCATCAACCGTGTCGCCTACGACATCACAAGCAAACCGCCCGGCACGATCGAGTGGGAGTAGCGCCGCTCACCGCCTCTGAGCCGCCCTTGCCCGTTTCGTCGATGCCCTGTGTGACATGCGTGAGATAATGGGACGAGAGCCCAAGAAACCAATGCGGGTTTCTGGGCAGGCAAGAGTGAGGGGACGTTCTCCATGCCCGACGAGAACCAAGACGCCCAGCAGCGGATCGCTGAGATCCGGGAGCGCATCGATCAGATCGACTGTCAGCTGGTGAAGCTGCTCAACGAGCGCGCACAGTGCTCGCTGGACATCCGCCATCTCAAGCCTCAGGCGCACTGGGGGCTCTACGACCCCAAGCGCGAGGAGGAGATCTTCGCGAACGTCGCGAAATGCAACGACGGACCGCTATACGCCGATGACCTGCGCGAGATCTACGAGGCCATCTTGCAGGTGGCCAAGGAGATGAGGGGCTGATGGCCGCGCAGTCGCCGGCGGTCGGCGCCGTCAGAACCCAAGACACCTGCACCATCATCGCCGGTCCGTGCTCGGTCGAGAGCCGCGAGCAGATGCGCGAGGTCGCCGCGACCCTCAAGGAGCTGGGCATCAAGGTGATGCGCGGCGGTGCCTACAAGCCGCGTACGTCGCCGTTCTCGTTCCAGGGCCTCGAGGAAGAGGGCCTGATCATGATGCGCGAGGCCGCCGATGAGTACGGCCTGCTCGTGGTCACCGAGGTCACCGACTCCGCGCACGCCGAGAAGATCCATGAGTACGCCGATATGCTCCAGATCGGCACCCGTAACATGGCCAACTTCAGCCTGCTTCGCAAGGTGGGCGAGGTCACTGCCCAGTCGCAGAAGCCCGTGGTGTTCAAGCGCGGTATGGCGGCCACTATCGAGGAGTGGCTGCAGGCGTCGAACTACATCTCCATGAACGGCAACGAGAATGTGGTGCTGTGTGAGCGCGGCATCCGGACCTTCGAGACGGCGTACCGCTTCACGCTCGACATCACTGCGGTTCCCGTGGTCCACAACCTCTCGCTGTTGCCCATCATCGTCGACGTGTCGCATCCGGCGGGCCGAGCAGAGCTCGTACCGGCGCTAAGTCGCGCGGCGGTGGCGGTGGGTGCCGACGGCATCATGGTCGAGGTGCACCCCAACCCGCGTGAGGCGCTGTGCGACGGTCCGCAGTCGCTCGATCTCGACGGGCTGCGTTCGCTCATGGGCGAACTGCAGACGGTCGCGGCATCAGTGGGTCGCACGCTGATCTGATCGGCGGTCCATCACGACCGTTTTCCTCGAGGCCGACTCACAGGGAGGTCGTGTGGTCGCGAGTCAAGCCCTGCACTCGGTGGTCGTGCCGGTGTACAACGAGTCCGCCGCCATCGAGCTGTTCCATGAGCGGTGCATGTCTGCACTGGCTTCGATCACCGAGGGCAGCTTCGAGATCGTGTACGTCGATGACGGCAGCCAAGACGGTTCGTGGGAGAAGCTCGACGCGTTCGCTCGGCACGACCCGCGGGTACGCGCCGTTCGCCTGTCCCGAAACTTCGGCCACCAGCTTGCGATCACCGCCGGCTACGATCACGCCGCCGGAGACACCGTCACCACGATCGACGCCGACCTGCAAGATCCGCCCGAACTCATACCCGACATGATCGACCGCTGGCGCTCAGGCGCCGACATCGTCTACGCGGTGCGGACTCAGCGGAAGGGCGAGACCGCGTTCAAGCGGTGGTCTGCTGCTGCCTACTACCGCATGCTCAGGCGGCTCACCGATGTCGACATCCCGGTGGATGTGGGTGACTTCCGGTTGATGGATCGTC
>CAYXQU010000069.1:0-6113 GCA_964467305.1 uncultured Eubacteriales bacterium | reverse complement strand
GTCGTGCGGTCGACGCGCTCAGATCGATGCCGGAGCACCGTCCGTACGTGCGTGGCATGGTCGCGTGGTTGGGCTTCACCACCGACAAGGTCTTCTTCGAGCGTGACCCGCGCATCGCCGGCGAGACGAAGTACCCCCTGTCCAAGATGCTCAAGTTCGCCGCCGATGGCGTCCTTGCCTTCTCGACCCGTCCGTTGAGGATCGCTACGTGGCTGGGCGTCATCACGTCGACGATCGCGATCATCACAGCCATGGTGCTCGTGTTCATGCGGCTCACCGGCGCGATTGCGACGGTGCAGGGCTGGACATCGATCGCGGTTCTGGTGCTCCTGCTCTCAGGCATTCAGCTGCTCACCGTGGGCGCGCTGGGCGAGTACGTGGGGCGCACCTACACCGAGGTCAGGAGACGACCGCTGTACCTGGTCTCGCAGACGACCACTTCCGCGACGGCGGATGGCGCCGAGCGCCGGGCGACGACGCTTCGGTGACCACCCGCAGCGACATCGCCGGACCGGCGCAACATGAACCCAGCGGCCGGTCACTTCGCGTGGAGCTGCGAAATCTCGTGCTCACGGCCGCGGGCATCGTGGGTGTCATGGCGCTCGTCTTTCGCTACCTGCTGATCTACGACAAGAGCAACGTCTGGGTCATCGACGGACTGGCCCAGCACTTCCCCGAGCTCTACTTCTGGAACCAGTGGGTGCGGGGGATTCTTGCGAACCCCACCGGCCCCGTAGAGCTCTGGTCGTGGAACCTGGGGTTGGGCGCAGACATCATCGGAACCCTTGCTTTTCCCATCGTGGGAGATCCGTTCGCGTGGATCACGCTGGCGTTTCCCATGGCCCGTATGGAGGCGGCGCTGCTGGCGCTCTTCCTGATCAAGATCGTGGTGGCCGGGCTCGTTGCCGCCGCGTACTTCCGCGTGATGGGCGCTCGTGTGCTACCCGCATGGGTGGGTAGCGTGGTCTACGTCTTCGCGTCGTTCCTGCTGGTGCTGGGGCTTCGGCACCAGTACTTCGTTCTCCCCATGATCTTCCTGCCCCTCGTTCTCACAGGGGTCGAGCGGCTCTTGCGGGGGCGTGGAGCGTGGCTCTTCACCGTCGCTGTCGCCGCTGCGGCATACGCGAACTTCTACTTCTTCTACATGATCACGATCATCGGCTTCGTATACACCGTGGTGCGGGTCTTCGATTTCGCCGAGAAGACCCGGCGTTGGCGATCCATTCTGGCGCTCATGGGAAAGGTGACCCTTCACTACCTGCTGGGGGTGCTTCTGGCGGCACCGCTGCTGGTGCCCGCGGGTGTTGCGGTCATGCAGACGGCCCGCAGCCAGGCCGAACACACGTTGCGCCTGCTCTACGATCCGGCGTTCTATCGTGTCTTCGCGGCCTCGTTCATGTCGGCCGTCCCCGGACTGCGCTCCACCAACCTGGGAATCGTCGCGCTCGGTGTCGTGATCACGGCGGCCGCGTTCGCACGCCGTTCGGCCCCCCGGGTGCTCAGGGTGATGTCGGTGGCGTTGTTCCTCGGTCTGTGCGTGCCGGCCGTAGGCTCGATCATGAACGGGATGTCGTTTCCCTCGAACCGGTTCATCTTCGCTTTGCCCTTGTTCGCAGGCGCGCTCGTGGCTCTCCGGTTCTCAGATGACGAGCCGTTCTCGGTGGGCGAGATCGGTGCGATGGCGACGGCGACAGCCGTCAGCGCCGCAGTCGTGCTGCTGGTGGTCCGGCCGCTGAGCATCGTGCACGTGGCTCCGCTGCTCGTCGCGGCGGCTACCGTGCTCCTGCTGGCCACCGAGGCGTGGCGCAGCCGGCACGCGGCGAGCTCGTCACGGGACACCGCGCGAGGACCTCGTCGTGGGCACGGTGGCGGTCTGTCGTGGGCACGGTGGGCCGCGGTCGCTCTGGTCGTGGTCAATGTGGGGCTCAACGCTACGTACATGTACGGAGTGGACCACGGTGACCTCCTGGACGAGTACGTGGAACGGCATGAGGTGCTCGATACCTTCGAGGAGAATCCGGGTGCGATCGTCTCGGAACTGGGGCTCCCGGAGGGCGCGCGGGCCACGAACGGTCGGACCGTCGAATACAACTCCTCGATGGTGCAGGGTTTCCCGGGCACGTCGTTTTACTACTCGACCATGAGCGCTCCCGTGTCTGACTACCGAGCGGAGATCGATCTGGTGTCCGGCTGGTCCCAGTTCTCGTTCGACGGGGTCGATGAACGGGCCATGGCAAGCTCACTACTGGGCGTCGAGTACTACGTCACGCATCCGGACAGAACCCATCACGCGCCCTTTGGGTTCGAGGTCACGCGCGAGACAGACGATGTGGTGGTCCTTCGGAACAGATACGCGCTGCCGTTCGGATTCGTCTTCGACAGCGCGATCGACCGCCAGGCGTATCTGGCGCTCGAGCCGGCAGATCGCGAGAGCGCGATGCTGCAGGGGGCTGTGATGGACCGTGCTGACATCGGCGACCTGCCCGTGATCGAGCCGGTGCCGGACGCACGACCGCTCGAGGTGTCTGTCGTGAGCGCGGAAGGCGCCAAGATCGACCTTGAGGCGGGCACCATGGTGCGCAGCATCCCCGAAGCCAGCATCGTGGTGGCAATCGAGCCGGTGTCCGATGTGGAACTCTACGTGCAGCTCGACGGCATCTTCGATGTGGTCACCCCGCGCGACGGCAAGGGCGACACGCGTGGTCAGTTCGGGTCGGGCACTGTCTCGAGCGCGCCGGGCGTCAAGTGGCCCACGCAGCCGGCACACTCGCGCATGATCTACTCGGCGGGGAACATCACCAAATACGCGCGGTGGCAGACGCCGGGCTACAGCTACTACTGGGGACGCGACTCCCAGCTGGTGAACCTGGGATACTCGAAGAAGCAGCGCGACAGCGTGGAGATCCGTCCGCGAGAGGCCGGTGAGATGACCTTCGACTCACTGAAGGTCTTCGCGCGACCCATGGAGCCGTTCGTGGGCTACGTCGAGGGCCTGCGCGAGCGCCCGTTGACCGACCTCGAGCTGGACACCAACCGCGTGAGCGGCTCGGTGAGCACCGAGAAACCCGGCGTCCTGTTCCTGAGCATCCCCTACAGCCCGGGATGGAGCGCCACCGTTGACGGCGCGAAGAAGCCCGTGATCCGAGTCAACACGGGCTTCTCGGGGGTGAAACTCGAGCCGGGTACGCACAGAGTCGAGCTCACCTACGTCACGCCGGGACTGGTGCAGGGGCTCGCGCTGGGCGCTGCGGGGCTGATCGCGGCGCTGGCGCTGCTCGCGTGGGGAGCTCTGCGCGGCAGGATGGCGGAGTCGAAGCCCGAATGAGACAGGTGCGGCGGACTGAGGGGCCATGAGCTGCGAAGCGCGCTGGATCAGGTTGCGGTCGAGCCACGCACGACACGTCGAACTATGAGGGTGGAGTAGTGTCCGAGAAGAACGCGGTCATGCAAGTGTGCCCGTACTGCGGTTCGACCGATGTGCGCCGTCTTGGATACTGCAACGTGTGTGATCGTGTGGTGTGCGAGCGCTGCGGCAATGTCAGCATCGTAGGCGGACAGCGCCGCGTCACTCATCGCGAGTGCATGCGCAAAGACGGCGATTCCTTCTCGATGATCAAGTTCGTGGACTGAACAAGGCGCGCTGCCCCGTCATCAGGCTTCGGGTTCGACCGCCTTGGGCTTCCTCGACCGTTTGAACGGTCGTGCGAGCAGACGCGGAACGAACGTGATCGCACGTCCGATACGGTATGACCACGACTTGCGAAGCCGCTTGAGCCGCTTGCGAGCCCTGCGCCCCTTCCAAGCCTTTCGGCGTGCCGAGGAGAGCTTCTTCTGGAGCTCCCGCGTCTCCTTGCTGCGGCGTTTCGCCCCCACGCGGTAGTGCTCGAACAGCGTCTCCCACATGATGCGGGTCGACTCATCGATCCGCGGATGGGTAGCAGGGCCCTGGGCGACGAGATCGAACACGCCGCGCCACGTTCCGGCGAAGTCGAACCGTGCGACCTCCTCGACGTTCTCGCGTGCCGCCTGGCCCATGGCTCGCCGGTGGGTGGGATCGGCGAGCAGCTTCACGATGGCGTCGGCCGCCGCGTCGTTGTCGCCATGCTCGACGGTCACGATTCCCTTGCCGGCCTTGACCATGGTGAGGTACGGCAGGTCAAACATCACGCAAGGCACACCTGCGGTCTGGCACTCGGCGAGCGTCAACGGGAAACCCTCGAACTCCGAGGTCATCAACACGATCGACGCACGCTGGTAGAAGGGGAGCACGTCTTTGTGGAACCCGGCCATCTCGACGGCATCTCGGATCCGCAACTCGTCGATCAGCTCATCGAGTCCGGCCATGTACTCTTCGTCCGGGCAGTCTCCAACCATCACGAATCGTGCCTTGGGGCACTCGTCGAGCACCTTGGCAAAGATGCGCAACGCATCGTGGGGGCGCTTCTCGTCAGACATCCGACCCAGCCACAGCACGTTGTCGCCATCGAGCGGTGCGGTCTCGATCCGGGCCGGGTCGAAGGTGAGCGGGTTGGCGGTCGCGATGGTGTTGCCGTTGAACGTGCCCCAGAAACGCCGGTCCACCTCGCTCAGCGTCACGATCGCATCGCACAGCTGGTAGACGTAGGGCATGTCGGCGAAGTAGGCACGCGTGTTTCGCATGGGCTGCGCGAAGACGCTGTGGCAATGCACGATGAACGCCGCGCCGGCAGCCCGGCAGGTTATGAGGTCCCAGACCAAGATGTTCGAGACCCAGGCGTGGTAGACCATCACGTCGACGCCATGGGCCTCGATCGCCGACTGCAGGGCACGCGAACGCTCCGCGTAATCGAAGTCGGCCTTGGGGTCTGACGGGGGCGCAGGCAGTACCACCCGTTCGACGCCGTCGGGAAGGTCGTAGTCGTCGGGCGAAGGGGCGGCGTCGGTGAAAAGCACGACCTTGAAGCCCAGGTCACGCCACAACCTGATGAGGTGCGACAGATTCCGCTGTACCCCGCCGTTCGCGAAGCGGTGATAGAACGTGCCCACCACTCGGATTGGCCGAGGTGAGCGAGCGAGCGAGGCGGATGACCCCAGCAGACGCGCGACCCGGCCCTGGTCTCGCCGCTTGAGCTCCGCGACCTTTCCAATAACCTCGGCACGCTCCCAGTACTCCAGCATCATGTCGAAGCCGGCGGCTCTGTCAGATGCCCGGAGGTGCTTCTTCCAGTTCGCGACGCAGTCGTGCAGCAGCTGACCGCGCACGATCTGGTACTGCTCGCGGTACTCATCCAAGGAGTCTTCCTCGGTGAGGAACTCCCCGATCGCGTCGGCGACCAGCGCCATCGAGCAGTAACGCTCGAAGTGAGGTAGGGTCAGCAGGTTGTGGCCGGTGACGCCGCGTCCGAAGTGGTAGCGGTAGAGGCGAGACTCGGGTATGCCCCGGTAGGTGCGTGCGTGGTAGGCCAGCAGGAAGTACGCGTACTTGTCCTGCGCCTTCGGGAAGCTACCGTCCTTGATGCGGCGACACGCCTCCTTGGCCAAGTCGGCCGAGTAGAGCTTGTCCCACAGCGAGAAGTTGTAGACGCGTTCTTCGGCGAACGCGCCGTCGAGGATCGCCCTGCCTTCGAGCATCCCGTCGAAAGGCGACATGAACTCCTGCATCCACTCGATGCGCGACGCGGGAATGTGGAGTTCGGCGACGATGGTGGTGCCGAAGTGCAAGATATCGACCGGGTCGCGGGTCATCTCGCGGTAGAGCACTTCGCAGGCGTCGAGCTCTATGGTGTCGTCGGAGTCCACGAACATGACGTACTCGCCGGTGGACGAGAGAACGCCGTCCTTTCGAGCCTGGGACGCCGTGCGGTTCTCGGTGTAGGTGATGACTCGCACGCGCGAATCGGCGTTAGCGAAGCGGCGCAGGATCTCCGGCGAACCATCGGAGCTGTTGTCGTCGATGCAGATGATCTCGATATCGGTCAGGGTCTGGCTCGTCACACTGGCCAGGCAACCATCGAGGTGATCTCCCACGTTGTGAACGGGAATCACGATCGAGATCTTCGGCATCTTCTCACCTTCTGCAGCCGTGGCGGCCGCGCCCATCGAGTCGGGGGTTCATTGGGGAAATCAGGATAGAC
>CAYXQU010000068.1:7308-8488 GCA_964467305.1 uncultured Eubacteriales bacterium | reverse complement strand
CCGCCAAGAAGCTCGCCGAAGAAGTCGAGCAGATGGACAAGCGCATCGACGAGCTCCGCGAAGCGACCGAGGCCTACGATCCCAAGATCTCGAAGGCCGCCAAGCGCACCCTCAAGCTCGAAGGCGAGGTCGCCAAACTCAAGGCCAAGTGCGCGCGTACCCAAGCCGACATCGACAAGACGCAAGCGGAGTTCGAGACGCAGCGCGCGTTGCTGTCCGACCGCGTCGAGGCCTCGTACAAGCAAGGCGGCCAGTGGTTCTACCTCGACGTGTTGCTGGGCTCGGCCGACTTCGACGACCTGATCGCCCGCACAGAACTCGTCACCCGCGTGATCGAGTCGAACAACAGCGTGGCATCGAACCTCGCCTCGACCAAGGCCGAACTCGAGTCTGCCAAGGTCATCTTGGACCGCTCGCTTGAGGAGATGGACCTCAAGCGCAAAGAGGCGGCAAAGGTCGAGAAGGAGCTGCGCAGCCTGCGGGCGGCCCGCCAGCGCTCGGTCAACGAACAGACCGCGCTACAGGACAGAAAAGAAGGCCTCGTCGCCGAGAACAAGGCGAACGCCAAACGGCTGCGCGCGCTCGCTGAAGCCGAGGAAGCCGAATCCGACCGCATCGCATCGATGCTCTCCGGCGGCGGTTCCGGCCGCTTCTCGGGCTCCATGGCGTGGCCCGTGCCGTCTTCGAGCCGGATCACGTCCTCGTTCGGATGGCGCGTGCACCCCATCTTCAAGACCAAGAAGTTCCACACCGGCATCGACATCGGCGCGCCTTCGGGAGCCGCGATCGTGGCTGGCGCGAAGGGCAAGGTCATCTCGGCGGGATACCGTGGGGGCTACGGCAACACCGTCATGATCGATCACGGCGACGGCGTGGTGACGCTCTACGCGCACCAGCGCTCAGGCGGCATCAAGGTATCGGTGGGCGAGAAGGTGGGCAAGGGCGAGCGCATAGGCACCGTGGGCAGCACCGGCTACTCCACCGGGCCGCACCTGCATTTCGAGGTGCGCGTGAACGGGACGCCCAAGAACCCGATGAGCTACCGCTAGCCGTCCCGTCCTTGCGGCTGCAACCGCTCAGCCCGCGTTGTATTCCTGCATCGCGCTCTCAATGCCGTACTCCAGCACGTGAAGCACCGCCTGGGCCGCAGTGGGTATCGAGGCCTCGTACTCCTCCAGGG
>CAYXQU010000068.1:6558-7298 GCA_964467305.1 uncultured Eubacteriales bacterium | reverse complement strand
CGCCCACACGGACGCGTATGTAGCCGTCGGTGCCCAACTTCTCATGCAGCGAGCGCAGGCCGTTGTGCCCGCCGTGTCCGCCGTCGCGCTTGCACAGCACGCGACCCGGCGCCAGATCGATGTCGTCGTGAACGACGATCATCTGTGCGACCTCGATGTCGTAGGCTTCGATGAGCCGCTTGACCGATGCACCCGACAGGTTCATGAACGTCTGAGGCTTGGCAAGCACGAGGTCGCCATCGCCCAGACGGACGACGGCGACCTTTGCACCACACTCGTCTTTCCAGTACGTCGCACGCAGGTTCTCGCCAAGCAGGTCGATGGCGGCAAACCCGGCGTTGTGACGCGTCAACGCGTACTCGGGGCCGGGATTACCAAGCCCCACAACCAAGCGCGTCATGCGGCGCGCCCTCCCACAACGATGCTCACGCCGGCGCTACTCCTCGGTCGCTTCGTCCTTGGAGCCGATGAGCTCGGGCTCGGCGGCCTCTTCGCCCTCGACCTCTTCGACCTCGACACGCGGTGCCTGCACCGAAGCGACGATCGCTTCGGCGTCGTCGAGCAAGGTGAGGCCCTTGGGGGCGACCACGTCGGACACGTGGAGCGAGTCACCGATCTCCAACGCCGCGACGTCGCATTCGATGGCCTCGGGCAGGTCGCCTGGCAGACCTTCGACGTTGACCTCGTGCATGACCACGGTCAGCGTGCCACCGGCCTTGACGCCGGCCGGATCGTTGACC
>CAYXQU010000068.1:0-6548 GCA_964467305.1 uncultured Eubacteriales bacterium | reverse complement strand
GGATCTTCTCGGTCATCGAGACCGCGACGAAGTCCACATGCAGGACGTTGCCCTTGATGGGCGAGCGCTGGATCTCGCGGATCATAGCGTTGATCGGCTTCTTCTCGCCCTCGAGCTTGACCTCGACGAGCGTCGATCCACCGTGGTGAGCCGCGAATATCTCGAAATCGTGCCTGTCGAGCGCGATGGCCATGGGCTCACGCCCGTGTCCATAGAGCACCGCCGGGATCTGGCCCACGTGCGCAAGACGCTTCGACGTCTTGCCCGTGATCTGTCGTGGAGTGGCGCTGAGCTCGCTCGATGCTGTCATAGGAGTGCTCCTTCTTCTACGTCGTGACGTGCTGGTATGTTCCTACCCAACGGCCCCAGCGGCACCCCGTGCCACATCAACCCGCTCGGCTCGTACAAGCGGCGATCGCGCGCTGCCCTGACTCCCGCTAGAGCTGGAAATCCGGGTCGAAGAGTTCCGAGACGCTCTCGTCGTTGAAGACATTGTCAACGGCGGCCGCCATGAGCGGAGCCACCGAGAGAACCCGCACCTTACCATGGCGGCGCTCATCGGGGACGGGCACGGTGTTCGTCACGACGACCTCCTCGATGGGGGCGGCGTCGATGCGTTCGTACGCCGGCGGCGAGAAGATGCCGTGCGTCGCCGTGACGTAGACCTTCGTGGCTCCCTGCTGGATGAGCGCCTTGGCGCCCTCGGTGATTGAACCGGCCGTATCGATCATGTCGTCGGCGACGATGCAGACTTTGCCGTCGACATCACCGATCACGTGGGTGATCTCGGCGACGTTATGCTCCGGACGACCCTTGTGCATGATCGCGAGCGACGCCCCCAGCATGTCTGCAAGCTTCTTGCACGCCTTCGCGCGGCCAACGTCAGGCGAGACCACGCAGCAGTTCTCGAGCTGCAGCGACTCGAAGTAGTCGGCCAAGATGGGCAGCGCGGTAAGGTGGTTCACCGGCTGGTTGAAGAACCCCTGGATCTGACCCTGATGCAGGTCCATGGTGATGACTTTCTGCACGCCGGCGACGGTGAGCAGATCGGCCACGAGCTTGGCCGTGATGGGCTCGCGCGCGGCGCTCTTCTTGTCCTGGCGTGCGTACCCGAAGTGCGGAATGACCGCGGTGATCGTTTCGGCCGATGCCCGCTTGGCGGCGTCGACCATGATGAGGAGTTCCATCAGCGTGTCGTTGACCGGTCGCGTAAGCGACTGCACCAAGAAGATGTCCGCCCCGCGCACGCTTTCGAGGAAGCGAACGTAGATCTCGCCGTTGGCGAACTGCCGGATCTTGACGTTGCCCAGCTCCACACCCAGTTGCCGAGCAACACCTTCGGCGATCTCGGGGTTGCTGGTTCCGGAGAACACCATCATCCGCTTGCCCTGCTCGGCCATGTGACGCTCGCTCCTTCGTGTGGTGAGTGTCTTATCTGTCCTACGTGGCGTCGCGCCTTCGCGCCGCCCATCCCTCGATCGTCCTTTGCTCGGTACGCTCGACAGCCAGCGCATCATCGGGCACATCGTGCGAGATCGCGCTTCCGGCACCGGTTGCAGCGCCCGCGCCGATCTGAA
The DNA here is from genome assembly GCA_964467305.1 of uncultured Eubacteriales bacterium. GTDB lineage: Bacteria > Actinomycetota > Coriobacteriia > Anaerosomatales > PHET01 > CAVPCY01. Next base: position 4,971 of record CAYXQU010000068.1, on the reverse strand, counting down.
CCGGCGCCACCAGCATCGTATCAGAGCCGATGAACGCGCCGTCGCCGATAACCGTCTTGTGCTTGCGCTTCCCGTCGTAGTTGCAGGTGATGGTCCCAGCGCCCACGTTGACGCCTGTGCCGATGGTGGCATCGCCTATGTAGGAAAGGTGCGGGACCTTGCTGCCCTCGCCCACCACCGAGTTCTTGATCTCGACGCACGTTCCCGCCTTCGACTGGGCCTCGAGCACCGTGCCAGGTCGAAGGTATGCCGAGGGTCCCACGCAGGCACCCGGTCCTACGCTCGCCCCAACCACGATGCTCGAATCGACCGTTGCGCCCCGGTCGACCGTCGCATCGGTGATCCGTGTGTTGGGGCCAAGCGTGGCACCATCGCCAACACGGGTGTGACCCATGAGCGTGGTCATGGGGGCGATTTCGATGTCGGTTCCCAGCTCCACGTAAGGGCCGATCCACACCAGCGCCGGATCGGTCATCGTGACGCCGCCCAGCATGTGCCGGCGATTGATGCGCGCCTGCATCACGGCGGTCGCCTCGGCGAGCTGGACGCGCGAGTTCACGCCCATGGTCTCGAGCGGATCATCGGTGATCATCGCCGAGACGGTCATGCCCTCGTCCGAGAAGACCCCGATCATGTCGGTCAGGTAGTACTCGCCTTGGGCGTTGGAGGTGGTGAGCCGGTCCAAGTGTGCGAAGAGCACGGCGGCATCGAAGCAGTAGGTGCCGGTGTTGACCTCGGTGATGGCGCGCTGCTCCGGCGTGCAGTCCTTGTCCTCGACGATGGCGGCCACCTCGCCGTCCCTGTCGCGGACGATGCGCCCGTAGCCGGCGGGGTTCTCGAGGACGGCCGTGAGTACCGTGACCGCCGCGCCGGCGGACTCGCGCATCGCAGCAAGCCCTGCGATGGTCTCGGGACGCATGAGCGGCGTGTCGCCGGAGAGCACCACGAGCGAACCCGAGATGGGCTCAAGCGCCTCGCGTGCGCACATGACCGCATGCCCGGTTCCAAGCTGCTGCTCCTGGCGAACGCAGGCAGTACCGGGTATCAGGGCCTCGACGACATCAGCGCGGTGCCCGGTCACCGCGATGACCCGGCTACAGCCGGCTGTGTGCGCGGCGTCCACGACCAGGTTGATCATGGGGACGCCCAGTACCTTGTGGGCGACTTTGGGGGTCTCGGACCTCATTCGAGTGCCCTCGCCCGCTGCGAGGATCAAGGCCGTTACGCTCACCGCGTGCCTCCCCTTTGTCTTCGTATGTTCACGCTTGCGCGAGTGATAGCGGTGGCTGGGGCACCAGGATTCGAACCTGGATCACGGGAACCAAAATCCCGGGTCCTGCCGTTGAACGATGCCCCAACGTGCCCGAGCAGTGTAGGGAGTGCCACAACCGAGCGTCAACCGTGGAAGTGCTCACAGACGCGTTGGGGACGCTGACCGAGGCCGAACGTCACGCGTCGGCAAGCGCCGGGGCCGCCGGGTAACCGCCGTCGTCAACCGGCTCGACCGCCGCGTGCCTGAACGCCTCGACACCGCCCTCGACCTCGAGTTGCTCAAGCACAGCCTCCTGGATGGTACTTCGGGCATCGGTGCTGATGGGATGGCAGATGTCGCGGAAATCACCGTTGGGCAGCTTGCGAGACGGCATCGCCACGAACAAGCCCTTGTCGCCGTTGACCACACGGAGGTCATGAACCACGAAGCAGTCGTCGAGAACGATGCTCGCGATGGCGATGACCTTGTTCATGGCCACAGGCCTCAGCGTGACCTTGGTGACTTGCATTGACCCCCCCAATTGCAACTGTCTGATGGTGGCGCGATCCCCCAACCGCTGCTCACCAGTTTCATTTTACATGGTTATTGCTATTGTTTGTCACCCCAATTCTGTGGGGCCTTGGTGGATTTCTGCGTGATGCCCGTCACTTCTGGAACAGGACGCGCTCGGCAACGACCACGTCGAGCGGCTTATCAACGTCCGCGCCGATCGACGCGTGGCTCGTGTAGATCGCCGAGCACGTACCGCCCAGTATCTCGCCCAGCTTCAGCTCCACATCGGTCGGGTTCAGAATCCCTAGCGCCATCTTGATGATGAACGGGACTCCCACCACCTGCGCCATCCTCAGTGGGCTCTTGCGGGTCTCGAAGAAGCGTTGTCCGATCTCTTTGGCCTGTGCCACGAGCGCCGGGGTGAGAACCATCATGTTCCCGCCGGTGACCGGACCGCTCGCGATCTTGACGAAGGTCCGCTCCGAGCCGGGGAACTGCTCGAGCATGTCGGATTTGCGGACAAGCGGGTAGCTGAAGTCGGCACCGCGCGCCAGGGACTGCGCCACGAAGTCATCGACGGCTTCGGGGGTGAGCGCCGGCAGGTCCCCGGTGGTGACGAGAACCGAGCGGTCGTTGCGAAACGAGTCGACCCCTGCGATCACGTTGTCGACGAAGCGTCCTTCGCTCACCACGATCTTGTCGGCCTTATCGGCCCACGCTCCCAAGCCCTCAGCGGTGGGCACCACGACAGCGACCTCGCCGATGGACGTGGCGGCACGAAGCGCGTCGACCACCCACTCCACCATGGGCTTGCCGGCGATGGGAACGAGCCCCTTGATACGCACGGCAGGATCGATGATGGCACCATCCCCGCCGGCAAGCACGACAGCGTCGACCTTCACTCGCTACTCCTCTTCGCAGACTGTGACGCCATGTGACCCAAGCCGGGTCGCCATCGACCACCAGCCGCGTTTCTCAGCCGCGTCGACGATCGATTCGACGTGGGCGGCGGAGTCGCACAGGGCGAACACCGCCGAGCCAGAACCGGATACCTGAGCACCCAGCACCCCCGCCTGACAACGTACCCAACCCAGCACCTCTCCAACTACCGGTAGCACCGAGATCGAGGCAGAGCCCAGATTGTTGAACGTGGCAGCACCAAGCGCGCGGGCATCTCGCAGCTCAAGCGCCCGGACGGCAGCATGCGCCGGTGAAACGGCGACCGGATGTCTGTCGAACGCCGCGTAAGCCTTGGCGGTCGACACGGGCTCACGGGGACGGACCAGCACCACATCCGCACCGGCAAGCGCCGGCAGCTCGCGCTGAATCCGATCACCTCGGCCGGTCATGAGTGCGGCTCCACTTCGAACCAGGAAGAAGGCCACGTCGGCACCCAGCGTTCGGGCGACCTCGCGACATGCGTCGCCATACGGATCGACACCCCACATCACCGCGAGGGCCGCAATCACCGCAGCGGCGTCCGACGAACCACCGCCCAGTCCGGCCCCGTGCGGGATTCGTTTCGAGATCTCCACCCGTACAGCCGGATCGCGCTCGAAACGCACACCCATAGCTTGTGCAGCGCGGTAGGCGAGGTTCTCGTGCGGGGCGACTCCAAGATCCACGTCGCAGCTCAGAGTCAGAACGGGGGCATCTTGAACCGTCAGCTCATCGGAGAGTTCAAGAGCGTGGAACACGCTGGTGAGCTCGTGGTAGCCGTCGGGCAACAGCGAACCCACCGACAGGTGAAGATTGATCTTGGCGGGCGAATGGACCCGTAACACATCGCACTCCTGACACGAAGAAGAGCGCGGGCCACCACGGCACCACGCTCTTCTGAGACCGTTCGGGCTAGAGCCGACTCAGTTCAGCCAGGGGAAGACAGAATCGCCGCTCTCGGGGTGGGTCAGTTCGACCGTGCCGGTGAGCACGTCGACATACTGGTAGGATGCGCGAGCCGTGCGCTCACGCTTCTCCTGCACCTCAACCACGAAGAGTGCGGGATGGGTCTGCATCAAGATCCCCTCACGCTCCACGATCTTGGAGCGCCCCATGTTCGCCCGGACTTTGATACGGGCACCGGTCAGTCCTTCGAGGTCAGAGCGTATGCGGCCAACGACCTCGGTCTGACGTGCAAGGTCCATCAATACGTACCTCCTTCGCTCAAAGCCGGATTATAGCTCAGCGGAGCCGAAAATGCCAGCTAGACACGATAGTTTGAGGGCTCGGGGCCCCTGCCGGCGAGCAGCGAGGGCTATGAGTGGCCGGCGAACGCGCGTGCCAGCTCGACGAACGCTTCGGGCTCGAGCGTCTCGGCCCGGACCGACCCGTCGATCCCCGCGCTCTCCAGGGCGGCGTCGACCTCATCGGCACCCACGCCAAGCGTCGCTCGCAGCGAGTTGCGGATCGTCTTGCGACGTTGCGCGAACGCCGCATCGGCGACCCGGGCGGCCAGCTGCCTTGTGGCCGGATCGCAGTCGATGGGGGTCCGCTCGAGTCTGATGACTGTAGAGTCGACCCGTGGTGGCGGCATGAAGCACCCCGGCGCAACCGTGAAGCGGCCAGCGGGCTGCGCATACAAGCGCAGCTTGACGGTGTACGCCCCGTAGTCTTTGAAGCCGGGTCCAGCCGCCATCCTGTCCGCCACCTCGCTTTGCACCATGACCGTGGCCTGCGACACGCACGCGACCTCCTCGAAGCAGCGCAGCACCACCGTGGCGGCGACGGCGTAGGGCAGATTCGCTACCAGCGCCGACGGGTCGCCAAACGGCGCGGCAAGCTCTGCTGCGGACACGTGAAGCGCATCCGCGTGGATGACCGAGAGGCGCTGGCAGTCAGCGGTCGTCTCGGCAAGGACCGGAGCGAGATCGGTGTCCTTCTCCACCGCCACGACCGCGCCGGCGGACTCGCACAGCGCCACCGTGAGCGTGCCGATGCCGGGGCCGATCTCGACCACCACGTCGCGTGGCGTGAGATCCGCAAGCGCCAGGATTCGGCGCACCACGTTGTCGTCGATGAGGAAGTGCTGGCCAAGCCGCTTCTTCGTGCGGAGGCCATGGCGTTCGAGCACAGCGAGTGTCGCTGCGGGATTGGCGAGCGATGAGGTTGCCACGTCAGTCCAGGATGATGATGGTGACGTCGCGGCGCCCCCAACGGATGCACTCGGCCACCGTGTCGTAGCACAGGTCGACCCGACGCCCCTTGAT
>CAYXQU010000067.1:0-8697 GCA_964467305.1 uncultured Eubacteriales bacterium | reverse complement strand
TTGGCGTCGTCGTACTCGGAGTTCTCGGAGATGTCGCCGAACTCCTTGGCCTCCTTGATGCGCTCACCTACCTCGCGACGGCGAACCGTCTCCAGGTGGTGCAGCTCCTCCTCAAGCTTGGTCTGGCCTGCCGGAGTCAGCGCGATCTCTCTGTGCATACTTCAAACTCCCCGTGGTGGTCGCCCTCGGCCCGTGCCGTCGCGACCGTAGCGTTACGGGCTGCCCCCTTCGAAAAGGTGCAGCCCGTAGAAATGTCCACGAAAGTATAGCCGAAGCTCGCGCCTTGGCAAGCGGGCATCTATCCCGCCTGGTTCCGAAGACGCCGGTTGCCTACACCGAAGCGTCTTGAGACTTCTTGGTCTCCTCGGTGACCGAGCCCTCCTCCTTGGCGGCCGGCATGGCCGTGGGATCCTCAGGAGTCTCCGCCTCGTCCTTGCCTTCCATGCCCTCGCGCAGGTCCTTCATGGCCTTGCCGAACATACGGCTCAGCTTGGGGATCTGCTTGGGGCCGAAGAGAACGAGCACGATCACGAGGATGATCGCGAGTTCGGTGGGTCCAAGTCCGAAGATACGCATGTCGTCCTTACCTCCAGTCGATCGGTCAACGGCCGGTGCCGGCCGGCCGGGTACACGCCAGTGACCAGCGTACCACCTGTTCTACGCACCTGCCATGCCATCGGTGCGGGACAGATAGTAAAGGGTGTGTAGCATCTCGCGAACCGGGTCGGTGTTGTGGATGGTGACGCCCTCGGGAACCGTCACGAACGATGGCGAGTAGTTCAAGATGACCGAGACACCCGCCGAGACGAGCATGTCTGCGGCCTGCTGCGCAGTCCCCGGTGGAACCGCGATGATGCCGAAGCGGATCCCTTGTTCGGAGACCACGCGGGGCAGCTCCGCGACATCCCTGATGATGAGGTCGCCGATGCGCTGACCCACCTTGCGACGATCCGAGTCGAAGATCCCGGCCACCACGAACCCCCTGGAACGCAGGCCATCGTAGTTGGCGACGGCCGACCCGAGGTTGCCAGCACCGAGTATCGCGATGCGGTGGCCGTGGTCGGAGCCCAGGATGTGCTGAATCCGGTCGATGAGCGTCGCGATGTCGTATCCAACGCCACGCTTGCCGAAGGAGCCGAAGTAGGCCAGGTCACGCCGGATCTGCGCCGCGTTCACCTCGGCAAGCTGGGACAGGCGCGCCGACGAGACCGTCTGCCGACCTTGCGCGCGCAGATGAAGCAGTACGTTCAGGTAACCCGGAAGTCGCTCGATGACCCCTTGCGGGATGCGACCTTGCGCTCTGACCATGCTCACGCTTGCCTCGAATCGCTGCCGGACGATTCCCGCGGTGAAGAGAACTCATCGTACCACTGCATGCCGTCCACCCACGACCGCAGTCACTGGCTTCCCGAGTTGGTGATGAGTGTCAGCAGGTCAGCTCGTGTGACGATGCCAACGAGCCGCCCATCAGCCACGACCAGCAGCGCGCCGGGCCGGTCCCCCGCCAACCGTGCCATCAGCTCCCGTGCCGACACCGAACTCTCGATCACCAGACCCTTGAGGTCTCGATCGGTGATGTCGACGGTTCGCACGAACGGCCAGTCCGCCCTATCGACCGACTTGACCTGGGCGAGCGTCACAAGCCCCACGATCGCGCCTTCGAATATCACCGGATAGCGCGTGTGTTTCGCGCCAAGAAAGTAGCCCTGGACAAGCTGATCGACCATGAGAGAGCCGTCCACGAACTCCGGCGATGGCGTCATTATGTCGCCCACCGCGACGCCACCGATCTTGGACTCGACGACCTGTTGGCGATACGAGGCACCTGCAAGGCTGGCGATGAACCACCCCACCAGACCGAACCAGATGAGATCGGTCCGCCCACCAAGAACCCCGTTGATCGCGATGGCGACCATCAGCCAGCCGATGAACTGGCCTGACCGAGACGCCCACCGGGTCGCCTTGAGGAGGTCGCCGGTGACCGCCCACAGAATCGAGCGCAGCACCCGCCCGCCATCCAGCGGGAACCCGGGAAGCAGGTTGAACACGCCTAGAGCGAGGTTGATCGCGGACAGGTAGCGCAGTGGCGCCCACAGCCACCATGGCAACCCACGAAGCGTGGCGACGGTGAACCCGACGAAGAACAGCGCCGCCAGAACCAGGCTCATCCCCGGGCCGGCCGCCGCCATCAGGAACTCCTTGGCAGGGGTGCGCGGCTCTTCGTCCATCTGCGCGACGCCACCGAAAAGGAAGAGCGTGATCTTGTGCACGCCCCCACCTTCAGCGCGGGCAACGAGCGAGTGGCTCAGCTCATGAGCGAGGACCGAGATGAAGAACAACAGCGAGGTAACCGCACCGAGTACGGTGAAGAGCGCCGCAGACGACCCCTCGGCTTCGGGCACGGACGGGTAGTACGTGGTGGCCAGAGACAGCGTGACCAGCGCGAAGATGACCAGCCAGCTGGCGTTGACCTCGATGGGGATCCCGAAGACCCTGCCAACCCTGATTGATGGAACGTCGAACACAGATGCACCTCGTTTGGGCGGGGGCTTACGAGCCCCTCGCCCTTCTCATCGTGGAACGCGTCCGGTCAGAACGCCGCGCCGGTCAAGGCAGTCGCGCAGACACACGGCCGCTCTTCAGGCAACTTGGGGATCATGCCGTAGATGAGCTGCTTGACCTTGCTGTTGTTCTCATTGAACACCCGTACGACCTCTTCGTTGGTGACCGGCGCGATGTCTTCCATGCCGGCGTCATAGTCGGTGATCAGCGAGATGTTGACGTAGCAGATCTCAAGCTCCCGGGCGAGATAGCACTCGGGGTACTGGGTCATGTTGATGACCTCCCAGCCCTGAGCGGCGAACCACTTGGACTCAGCACGCGTCGAGAAGCGCGGACCCTGGATCACCACGACCGTCCCCTGCGGGTGCGCGGTGATGTCGAGTTCGGAGGCGGTATCGATGGCCACCTGACGCATGGTGGGGCAATACGGGTCTGCCGAGGAGACGTGCGTGGTGACCGGGCCATCGAAGAAGGTGTCCTTGCGACCGCTTGTCCGATCGACGAACTGGTCGCAGATAACGAAGTGCCCGGGCTCGACGTGCTTCTGCAGCGAGCCGCATGCGTTGGGGCCGATGATCCGAGAAACCCCCAGCTGCTTCATCGCCCACAGGTTCGCTCTGAAGTTGATCATGTGAGGTGGAAGCTGGTGCTCCTTGCCGTGACGCGGGAGGAACGCCACCGTGCGGCCCGCGATCTCACCGATCATGACCGGCGATGACGGCGCCCCGAACGGGGTGTTGATGCGGTGCTCCTTCGGATTGTCCAGAAGCTCGTAGAAACCGCTGCCACCAAACACGCCTATCTCGGCGGTGGGAAGCTCAGACATGAAGATATCCTCCTCGGCGATGGGCCAACGACCATAACTGACACTGCCATGGATTCTAGCCCAACTGCGAGCGAGCGCGGGGCGAGTCTCACGCCGTGAGCCTGATGTGCGGAGTGTCCGCACGCCCGCTCGACGGCCCGTCGAGCCCGATGGGACGTGGCGCGTGGAGCGGTCGTCCGAAAGAGTTGCCCGCATCGGTCCACCCTTCATCCACCGAAGCTGCTCCGGACAGTAGCCGTTCGAACCCCGCGGCTTTCGCATCGAGGTTGTCGAGGTGGTGCAGAAGCAGCGCCTCGATGGTCGACGGCCGCTTGGGCGACCCCCACTCCGGTTCGCCGTGGTGAGAGAGGATGACGTGCTCGATCATCTCAAGGTCCGAAGGGTCGATTCCCGCTGCGACGCCTTTCGCCTGGACCATCTGCACGCCGAGCACGACATGTCCGATCAGCCTACCGGCCTGCGTGTACTCGATTCCGGTGTGAAACGACAGCTCTTTGATCTTGCCGACGTCGTGGAGCAATGCAGCGGTCACCAGCAGGTCTCGGTCGACGGTCCGATACGTCTCGGCAGCCCGTGCACCGTGCGAGGCGACCGACAGCGAGTGCTCGAGCAACCCGCCGAGGTACGCGTGGTGAAAGGACTGCGCGCCGGGGCACTGGGCGTAGTCGCCGCGGAACTGTTTGTCGGCGAAGAACGCCCTCAGCAGCCTGCGCAGATACGGTGTCTCGACGCTTCGGATCACGTTGCGGAGTTCCTCGAGCATCTCATCGACCGGCCTTGGGCTCGACCCGACAAGATCAGCGGCGTCCCACCGAGCAGCCGGCTTCATGTCATCGAGGGATATCCTTCTCGCTCCGCGATATGTGGACACGACGCCGCTGACCTCGACGACGGCACCTACCGGGATCTCTGAGGCCACACGCGACGGCCGGAAGATGATGCCCCCCAAAGCCGCGGTCTTGTCGGCGAGTTCGACCGCGAGGTATGCGTCCCCAGTGCGGGCGGCCCTGAGCTCTTTGGACCGCAGCACGAACGCGCCACTGACCTGCGCGCCCTCATCGACCTCGTTCAGGTAACGTCGCTGCATCTCGGTCCGCTCCTCGCTCGAATCTCCTCGTCACGGAGACACGTTACCGAGAGGCTCTGACATCAGTGTGTGTGGGTCTCAGTCGTCCGATGCGGCTTGAAGGAGCGCGACGGTACCTGGCTCGATCCCGAACCGGTCCGCAGCGTCGCCTCGGTTGACTGCGAGCGTCAGCCAACCGGAGGAGTCGACGAGCGCGACAGGGTCGCCCGGCGGGACGCTGTCGAAGGTGGCGGCTCGCTTCACAAGCAACCTGTTGTGCCCGATGTTGATCTCGATGGCGGGGTGCTTGAGCCCCAGCTCATCAAGGCGCTCGCCGGGCACGTTGAGCCGAAGCGAGCCGAAGCGGTCGGACTCCAGGACCTCGGCCACGACGTGGTCGCCCTCGGTGGAACACAGGCCGAAGGGTCCCGCGACCAGCGACTCCGGGTCGACCGGAGCGCCAAGGGACTGAGGGGCGACCCCACATGCGAGTGCCCCGGCGGCGGGTGCGAGGATGTCCCGGGCATGAAACGTGGCCAAAGGGCTGCGGAAGTCGATCTTCGCAGGGTCGATCTCGATCGCGACATCGATACCGCCGGCGCGCATGGTCGCCGGGATGAGGACTCCGTTGTCCGGTCCGACCAGTACCGCGCCTGCCCCTGTCACGAGGCAGATGTCCTTTCGACCCGCCCCCACTCCGGGGTCGACCACCACCAGGTGTATCGCATCGGGGATCTGATACACCGCCGACGCGGCGGTCGCAGCACCCTTGCGCAGATCGAAGGGGGGTATCTGGTGCCCCATATCGACCACATGGGCTTGCGGACACGAGCGGTGGATCACCGCGTGGCACACTCCCACCCATGTGTCATCGAGTCCGAAGTCCGACACGAAGCAGATCGTCGACTGCATTCATCCTCCGATGGGCGGCAGGGACCTCAGCATTGAACTAGTATGATGCTACCCGAGTAGGAGGTTTGCGTTGACTCGTCGTCTGGGCATGTTGGTACTCGTCGCGTGTTTCGCCGTCGCGCTCCTGACCGGCTGCGCGGACACGGGGCCGGTGTGGGTCGACGAGGACGCTGCGTACACCGCCTCCACCATCTCCATGGTCTTCGGCCAGGCTGACGACGCCGAGTTCGTGGGCAAGCCCACGAACGACAGCGAAGACCTGCGCCATGACGCGCTGGTCGCTCTGCGCGCCCGAGGCGGCGCCGCCGCCGAAGCAGCGGACCTCATCACCAAGACGTTCCCGTCGACAGCCGGCGTACCGCTCTACGTTGAGCGCGCCTCCTTCGAGGGCAGCAGCAACGCATTGATCGTGGTTGAGATCATCGGGCCTACCGATGGCGACCTGTCACTGTCACGCTTGTGGGTCCTGAGCGAGACGGGCGACGTGCTGTACTCGGCGTCCGAGTAGCCCTCGATCACGCGCACAGGCGAACGCGGTACTCCTCAAGGATCGCGTGGGGAACGCGGTCGCTCCACCCGCGCTCGATCTCTGACCACACGGACTCGCCGTCGCGTCCGGATGACGCCAAGTCGGCGATGACCGAATCGAGCACGAACCTTGAGGTCATGTGTCCGGAGTCATGTCGGCGCATCAGGGTCCGACGAACGACCGTCCAGTAGTAGGAGCGCACCCTGACCCTGAGCCTGTGAGGCGAATCGTTGACATCCCCAAGGGCCCTGAGGGCGGCGTGAGCGGCTTTGTCAGCCACGTCGAGGCTGACGCCCTTCTCAACGGCCTTGCGCCGCTCGTCCGCAACGGCCTTCTCAACCAGTTCACGTGCCATGACCAACCTCCCGTCGAACATCAGTTCGAGAGGAGCCTACCGGGCGGGTCTGACACGATAAGCGCGCGCTACAAGCCTCGTGTCACGCGAGAGCGTCGAGGGCGACCCTGAGCCATGCAGCACCCGCGATCATCGCTATCGCCAGGATGGTGGCCACGACGATGGGCGGAATCAGATCGACGAACCGCTCGGCCTTGCGGTCGAACAACGGAAACATCCCCACGATCACCAGGTCGATCGCCGCGATGGTGAAGATGATCGCGACAGCGGTCAGCAGCGGGTAGCCCACGCCCAGCAGAGGACCGCCCCACCAGATGGCCACGAATGAGACCGGGACCAGCGCAACCCACGCTGCGAACCTCCAGCCGGGGCTCAGAAGCCTCGCACGCCCCGCGGAGCGCCACAGCGCGTCTTGCAGCATGGGATAGATGACGGTGGCCGCAGACACGCCGACACCCAGCCCGGTGAGGAGGCGAAGCGCGTTGTTGGTGACGCGGAGTCCCGCATACGAGGACACCCCATCCCACGCCATGGCCGCCACGTAGACTGCCATGACCACCCAGACATGCGGTGCGGGGAATCGCGTGGGTCTGAGTGAACGGTGCAGCACCCATAGCAGCAGGAATCCCAGCAGGAAGCCGAGATAGATGCCGGTGTCTCGTGAGCAGACCGGCAGCTGGAGGCCACCGCCGAAGAAGGAGCGCTCGGGAAGCTGGTGGCACAGACCCAGTCCGAGCCAGTGCAAGAACCTCTCGAGCATCTCCACCTCTTCGAAACGGGAACGGCGGGCCGCACACGCGGCCCGCCGCTTGAGGTCGATGGTCGGGATGGCGGGATTCGAACCCACGACCTCTCGGTCCCGAACCGAGCGCTCTACCAAGCTGAGCCACATCCCGGCGAGGCGCTATGCTAGCACGCCCCACCATCCACGCCAACCCCGAATACCTGCGAAAACGCTGGTATCGAAGGGAATCGGCCAGCACTTGACCAACGAAAGGGACCCGGTCGCAAGCAACCGGGTCCCTCGGTCCTACGTCTGTTCGATGCCTAGCGGGCCAATCCCCTCTCAGCGAGGTTCACGTGGCACGCGGAGCAGTACGTCTCTGCGTGGCAATCGAAGCAGGGCTGTGCGCCGTCCTTCTTGACGATGTTCGGGTGGTAGTACACCCACGGTTCCTTGGTGGAAGTGCCCTCGTGGTGGCAGCTATCGCAGAACTGCTCGGTATGGCAGTTCGCACACACTGACTTGGAGGTCTTCTTGTCCTGGAACAGCTTCTGGTGCTCTCCACCGTTGCCCTTGCCCTTGGCACCGAACCCGTCCGGGTGCGGCATCGTGAGCTTGTGGCAGTCGTTGCAGAACTTGGATGTGGGCAGCTTGTCCGCCTCACCCTTGTGGCAGAAGGTGCACAGCTTGGGATCCTTCTGATACAGCTCGACGTGGCCGGCGCTCTTCGAGGTACGACGATCGCGCGTGAACTTGTCGGCCTTGTGCGAGGACGGAACCACGTTCTCGTCCTGGTGGCAGTCGACGCAGAACTTGGTGTCGGTGCCGGAGTCGCCGCCGTGGCACTTGAGGCAGCCGTCAGAGCCGTTCTTGTTGACCGAGCCACCGTGAACGCTGATCCATGGCTTGCTGAACGACGAATCGATGTGGTGGCAGTTGCTGCACAGCTCTTTCCAGTCGTGGCAGTTCTCGCACGTCGAGGCGCTCTTCTTGCTGGAGACGTGGTTCTTCTTGAACTCCGCCGAGTGCGGGATCTCGAGATCGTGGCAGCCCTTGCAGAACTTCGCCTCGGTGCCGCCGGATCCGTGGCACACCGCGCACGACTCCATCGACTTCTGCGCTTCGAGCGCGTGCGTGGCCGACGCCTTGGCCGGCGTCTTGCCGAAGACCGTCACCGTACGCTTGTTGCGGGTCCACTTGTCGTCCTTGTGCGACGACGGCAGCACGTTCTCGCCGGTATGACAGTCGACGCAGAACTTGGTGGTGTGGCACCGCTCGGTGCACGACTTCACGCCTGAGGTGGCCACAGGCTTGGGGTGCTGCTTGAGCCACGGGGTCTTCTTGTCGAACTCATGCTTGACGGCAGTGCCGTGGTGGCAGCTGTCGCAGAAGAACGTCTTGGCGTTGTCGCCGTGGCACATGACGCACTTCTCGGCGAGTTTCTTGTCCTTCGACGCGGCCGGGTGACCCTTGGGATCCTTGGGATCCTTGGGCTCCAGGAACTCAGCCGGGTGCGGCATCGCAACACCGTGGCAACTGTCGCAGAAGCTCTGCTTGTGGCAGGTGTCGCAGTAGTTGACCGACTCGACCGCAGGCAGCTGCGGGCCGATGCTCTCGTGCGGATCGGAGCCGTGGCTGCGCTGGGCAGCGATGACCTCGGGAACCTGCTCGAGGGGCACGGGGGCCAGCTCGGCGCCGCCGCTCGCGTAGGCCTTCTCAGTGC
>CAYXQU010000066.1:0-8787 GCA_964467305.1 uncultured Eubacteriales bacterium | reverse complement strand
ACCTTGGCGCGCCGTACCGCTGGGGAGCTTCGGGCCCCAACTCGTTTGACTGCTCCGGCTTCACCTCGTTCGTGTACCGCCAGGTGGGCGTGAGCCTCCCGCGCGTGTCCCGCTCGCAGATCCACGCCGGACAGCGGGTGAGTCGCGGTGACCTCAAGCCGGGTGACCTGGTGTTCTTCGGCTCTCCCATCCACCACGTGGGCATCTACGCCGGCGGCGGTCAGATGATCCACGCTCCCAGGACGGGTGACGTCGTGCGTTTCGCCTCGATCAACCGCAGCAACTACGCAGGTGCTTGCAGGCCCTGATCGACCGCCCGCCCCGCAGTGTGTTTGACACTTCAGACAACGCCCCCACTTCCCGATACGGTAGTGGGGGCGTTGTGCGTCAGATCACTGAATCGCCCTGACGACGACACGCGGCACGCATAGGAGTGGACTCGAGTGGCTGAGATCGACGGATTGCTCAAGCTCATGACCGATAAGGGGAGCTCCGACCTGCACATCAAGGTCGGTAGCCCGCCTGCCATCCGCCTCAACGGCAAGCTCGTCGTGATCTCAGAGCTCGCCCCGCTCACCGCCGAGCAGACCAAGATGCTGGCCTTGGGCATGATGGATGAGCGCCAGCGCACCTCGTTCACCAACCACCGTGAGACCGACTTCGCGTACTCGCTGGCCGGCGTGGGGCGCTTCCGTGTCAACGTGTTTCACCAGCGCGGCAGCGTGGGGATGACGCTTCGCCGCGTGGCGACAGAGCGCTCGACCATCGAGGAACTGGGACTGCCGCCGGTCATCCGGCGCCTGGCCGACGAGCCGCGCGGGCTCATCTTGGTGACCGGAACCGCGGGCTCGGGCAAGACCACGACCCTCGCTGCGATGATCGACCATATCAACCACACGCGCGAAGGCCACATCGTCACGGTCGAAGACCCCATCGAGGTGCTGCACAAAGACGACAAGTGCATCATCAACCAGCGTGAGATCGGCATCGACACGGACAGCTACGCCGATGCGCTCCGTCACGTGGTGCGCCAGGACCCCGACGTGATCCTGATAGGTGAGATGCGCGATCACGAGACCGTCTCGGCAGCACTCACCGCAGCCGAGATAGGCAACCTGGTGTTCTCGACACTGCACACCATCGACGCCGCCGAGACGATCAACCGCATCATCGACTTCTTCCCGCCGCACCAGCAGAAGCAGATCAGGCTCATGCTGGCCGCGACGCTCAAGGGAATCGTGTCGCTGAGGCTCATACCGTCGATCCAGGGAGGTCTGGTGCCCGCGGTCGAGGTGCTCGTCATGACCGGCACCATCCGGGAGTGCATCGTCGATCCCGAGAAGACCTACCTGATCCGCGACGCCATGGACGACGGCGACTACTACGGCATGCAGACGTTCGACCAGTCACTGCTCCGCCTGTATCAGGATCGCAAGATCACCCTCGACGACGCGATCGCGATGTCCCACAACGCACACGACTTCAAGATCAAGGTGCGTCAGTTGGGGACCGATCCGCATGTCGCCGCGGAGAGCGGCGTGTACTGATCGCACGCTGGGCCCACGCGGCGACCGCCGTGCCCGTTGCTGCGCCCGCGGTGTCCATCAGCCAGTCTGCCACGTCGGGCACACGCCCGGGTGTGAAGTGCTGGTGCAGCTCGTCGGTCACGCCGTATGCAGACGCGATGATCACAGCCAGCACCGCGGCGCGCGTGCGGCTCGAACCTGGTAGCAAGGCGAAGTAGAGCAGCCCGCCCAACACCGCGTACTCCACGAAGTGGGCGAGGGTGCCGAAGCGTCCGGGGACCTGCGAACCGGGTAGGGACGAAGCGGCGAAGATCACGCCCGCCCACGCGACCACTGCTACCCAGCGCAGCAGCCGCAAAGCCCCTGTAGCGCGGCGGCGCGAAGCGGAAGGCGCGGGCTGTTGGGCGTTCGACATCTGGCGAGTCTAGCACTCTTGACCAGCTCAGACTTCGGTGAGAGGGTGAGTCGTTCTACTAGCGCCGGTGGCGGTGACAGGGGGTCGGATGCAGCGCAGGTGGTCTCTCATAGCGGTGGTGATCTCCGCGGCGTGCTTCGGTACGCTCGCGATCTTCACGCCTCTGGCCTACCGGTCGGGCGCGCAACCGTTGCCCCTGCTTGCCTGGCGCTTCTTCTTCTCGGCGATCCTGCTGGCAGTGGTGGCGACAGCAAGCGATAGGCGTTCGCTGGTCGTCCCGCTGGGCGACGTAGGGAGATTCGCTGCGCTGGCTCTCGTGGGCTACGGCGCGGCCTCGGTCTGCTTCTTCTACGCGCTGAAGTTCGCGGACGCTTCGGTGGTCGCGGTCTTGCTCTATGCGTACCCCGCGCTCGTCCTCATCTCGGGCTGGCTGTTCCTTGGTGAGCGCGCCACGTGGCAGCAAGGCGTCGCCGTCGCGGTCACGTTCCTTGGCTGCGCGCTGGTCGTTGGACTGGGTTCCGGGCAGGCGAGTGCCGCGTGGCAGGGCATCGCGTTGGGCTTGGGTGCTGCGGTGGGATACACCCTGTTCAACCTGCTGTCTGCCCGGTGGCTCCCGGGCCGCTCCCGCCTCACGATGATGGCCTACACCTTTGGGATCGCGTCGATCATGCCCGCGCTGGGCTCGCTCGTGGCGTACGGTTGGGATGGACTGTCGGTAGTCGGTTGGACCTCCACCACGTGGTGGCTACTTGGCGCGATCATCTTGATCCCCACGTTCGCCGCCATCGTCTTGTACCTCGAAGGGATTCGCGGGTTGGGTCCCGCGCAAGCTGCGGTGGTTTCGACACTCGAGCCCCTGTTCACGATCGCACTGGCGGCGATGATCCTGGGCGAGCGCCTTTCGGTGTTGCAGCTCGTGGGGGCCGGGTTGGTCTTGCTGGGTGTGGTGGTCGCCGAGATCGCGGCCCGCGCCAAAGACGTACCTGCGCCCAACTAGGGCCGGCTGCTCAGCAGCACCGCCCAACCGCCCGCGAAGATCAGCGACACCAGCGTGACCGCCATCTGCAGCCCCCATGCGACCGCGATGGCCCGAAGGGAGTAGTCACGCTTCGCTCCTGAGCGCTCGAAGACCGCCAGCGCAGCCACCGCCGAGAGAAGCCAGGCGACAAGCGCGGCAAGCGGGATGACGGCGATCACCCAGATCAGCGTGCCCACCGCCCAGGCCGCCAGCACCGTTCTGCCACTCGGGCCCCCTTCTCGTCGCATGGCGAGCATCACGCCGAGCCGCACCGCCGCCCAGGCTATCGCGGCCACCGCGGCCACCACGCTGACGACCCGAGCGTCACCGGGGGCGCTGAAGGCGACGCGGAGCACCGCACCGGCGATCAGGCCCGCGACAGCCACGCAGACCGCAGGGGTGTCCCCCAGCGCTTCCAGCTCGCCCGCGCCCAGGCGCGACGCGGTGGCACGAGTCGCCTGCCCGGCACTCACCAGCCAGTGGATCGCCCGCTCGATGAGCGCGGTCCACCATGCGAAGATGTCTTGGATCAAAGCGTGCTCCCGACCCCCCGTGGCCCTCAGGTGCCCATGATACGATTGTCGCATCGTGGCTGGGGCCTGTCGGCAGTACCTGACAGTGGTGCAAGAAAGAAGATTCTTCAGTGTCGCTGCAGCCAGTCTACTCGACCGCGAAGGAGGACAGATGCTGAGCAAGAGATTCGGCATCGTCCTCACCTCGCTCGCAGCCGTGCTCTCGGTCGTCGCCATCGTCGCCATCGCCCTGGGAGCCTACTTCTACAGCCTCTCGGCCACGCTCGCCGGCGCGACCGTGGACAGCATCGCCGCCACCTCCAAGCGCACCACCGTCGTCTACGCGGCCGATGGCACCGCGATCGACGAATGGCATGGTGCCGAGGACCGCAAGATAGTCGAGCTGGGCCAGATGAATCCCGTCCTTGTCGACGCCGTCATCGCGATCGAGGATCACCGCTTCTACGAGCATCACGGCTTCGATATCCAGGGCATGTCGCGGGCGCTTTCTCGAAACGCCAGTGCAGGTGAGGTCAGGGAAGGCGGCTCCACGATCACCCAGCAGCTTGCCAAACTGCTGTTCACCGGTGGCGAGCGCACACTCTCCCGAAAGATCAGGGAGCTCGTCTTGGCCAACCAGCTCGAGTTGCAGGTGAGCAAGGCCGACGTGCTCGAGCTCTACCTCAACACGGTGTACTTCGGCAATGGGGCCTATGGCGTCGAGCGGGCATCGCAGCGCTACTTCGGTAAGCCTGCGGATTCGCTCACGGTCGCCGAGAGCGCGCTACTCGCCGGTGTGATCAGATCCCCGTCGACCTACGATCCGGTGCGCAACCCTGAGAAGGCCACGCAGCGGCGCGACCTCGTCTTGGATGTGATGCGCGAGCAGCGTAAGCTCACGCGCACGCAGTGGGAGGAGGCCAAGGCGCAGCCGGTCGTCATCGCTGCTCCCCAGAAGGCCGCGTCGCTGGCGCCGCACTTCGTCGACAGCGTCCGCCAGGAGCTCATCGAGGTGCTGGGCCCCGACAAGGTCTACGGCGGCGGCCTGAGCGTCTACACGACCATCGAACCCGCCATCCAGAAGGAGGCCGATAAGGCCGCGTCGGTCTTCTCGGCAGATGATGAGCCCGAGGTCGCACTCGTGGCGGTGCGTCCGTCGAATGGGCATGTGGTCGCGATGGTGGGGGGCAGGGACTTCTCGGAAAACCAGTTCAACCTCGCGGCGCAGGGCAAGCGGCAGCCCGGCTCGGCGTTCAAGCCATTCGTCCTGGTGGCAGCGCTCGAGGAGGGGATCAGTCCCAAGACCGTCGTCGATGCCGCGCCTTTCGAAGTCGAGGTCAAAGACGGCGTGTGGCACGTGCAGAACTACGAGAACCGGCGCACCGCCGGCTCGGTGTCGCTCAGTGCCGCGACCCGGTGGTCGGTCAACGCCGTGTTCGCACGGCTGATCATGAAGATCGGTCCCGAGAAGGTCGTGGACGTGGCTTCTCGGATGGGCATCGAGAGCCCGCTCGACCCCGATCCCGCCATCGCGCTGGGCGGGCTGAAACACGGCGTCTCGCCGCTTGAGATGGCCTCGGCGTACGGGACGTTGGCCAACGAGGGCGTCCACGTGAAGCCCAGGAGTATCCTGCGTGTCGTCGACGATCAGGGCACCGTGCTCTACCAGCCCGAACCCGCGACAGAGCGCGCTGTCGACAAGAGCATCGCACGCACGGCTTCGTCGGTGCTCCACGACGTGATCGAGGACGGCACGGGATCTCGTGCCAAGATCGGCACGTGGGCGGCGGGCAAGACCGGCACCACCCAGTCGTACCGAGACGCATGGTTCGTGGGATGGTCCAAAGACATCTCGACAGCGGTGTGGGTGGGCTTCCCGGAGGCGCAGGTCGCCATGGACGACATCGACGGTGATCCGGTCACCGGTGGAAGCTACCCCGCCCGCATATGGGCGTCGTTCATGAAGAAGGCGATCAAGGCCGCACCCGAGGCGCCGGACCCCGAGTCCGGGGCCGAGGATCAAAGCCTCGAAGGAGTCGTGGTGGTCCGCATCTGCGATGAGACGGGCGAGCTTGCAAGCCCGTCGTGCCCGCGTACCACCGAGATAGCCCTGCCCGCGCGGTCGGTGCCCGAGGGCATCTGCCGCAAGCACAAGTGATCACGAACCGCCGAGGAGCCCGTGGACCACTATCGCACCCTCCAGGTCACCATAGATGCCGAGCCCGAGGTCGTCGAGCGGGCCTATAAGGCGCTGTGCCGCAAGTACCACCCTGACCGCTCCGGCGTCCACGAGCGCGAGAATGCCACGCGCAGGATGCAGGAGATCAACGAGGCGTACCGGGTGCTGGGCGACGCCGTCGCACGCAGGGAGTACGACAAGAGGCTGGCACCGGAGCGCGTGCGGGGATGGGACGTCTTCATGGAACGCGGGCTGGTGGGCCTGTTCCTCGACCACTACCGGGGCCGCTAGGAGCGTGACCTTCCGGGCGAACGCGGCTGCAGCAAGCGCGCGAGCCGCGGGACCTTGAGGCCTATCACCTGCGGCGGGCACAGCTCCTGGCAGCAGTAGCACCGGATGCATGTCGAGTAGTCGAACGCCGGCCCGTCGCTTCCCACCGTGATGGCATCCACCGGGCAGTTGACCTGGCACGTCTTGCAGCGGGTGCACCCGGGTTCATCGGCAAGGTAGGGGCGTGCGGTCGCTGTCGAACGAAGCGCGCGGCCAACCCACGAGGGCATCCGGGCGAAAGGATCGCGAGCGGGCAAGGAGAAGTCCAAAGGCGCGAGTTCGCGCCATGGCGTGCCGACGACCTCGACTTCGTCGGCGGATGTGGGGCCGAGCCCGCGACGGGCCGCCGCCTTGTTCGAGTACACCTCGAGCGGATCGAGACCGGTGATGGCCGATGCGATGACATCGAGCGACACCGGATCAGCCGAGACGAGAATCGCGCCGATGTGACGAGGAGTACCTCCGGCGGGTCCTTCGCCCTCCATACCCACCACGGCGTCCATCACCGCGAGCGTTGGTTTGCACGCCAGCATGAGGTCGACCAGCATCGACCCGAAGTCGTCGCGGTCCGGGACGGTGAGGTGGAAACGGGCCTTCTCAAGGCCCGGGATACATCCGAAGAGGTTCTTCACGGCACCGGTGAACATCATGAAGCCGTGCGTCTTGAGTTTGGGGACGGTGATGACCACATCTGCATCGGTCACGGCTCGACCCAGCGTGAAGGCGCCATACAGGGCGCCGGCCGGGTTGTCCACGCGCACGCAGTCGTCGTCGAAGAGAACGAGATCGACGCCCTCCTCGGCGCACACCTCGCCGATGCCCGACTCGTCCCAGACTCTGCGCACCATCGCGGGGGTGTTAGGTCCTCCGGGACTGTCGCCCACGAACGGCACCGCCCCGCACGTTCGTACCGAGCGGATCAGCGCCCGGACGACCTCGGGATGAGTGGTGACCGCGCGCTCAGGCGCCGCCTTGGCCAGCAGGTTCACCTTCAGCAGGACGGACTGACCCGCAGACACGAACGCCGCCATCCCGCCAAGCGGCGAGAGGGCGGCGTCGAGCGCTGATGACACTTCATCTTGCGAGTACTGTTCGCAGCGTGCGATGGAGACGGTGCTCATGGGCACCAGTCTAGCGCAGGGAGCTGCGAGAAGTGTGCTAGGTGGGCTGCTGCTCCAGAAGCTTGTTGTGCACGGCCCGCATGATCGCGGGGTAGCTCACGGCACCGTCGTAGACGAGGTTGCCGTCGACGGCCGTGACCGGGTACAGCAGGCCGCGTGCTTCGATCTCTGCGATGACGGAGTTCTTCTCGGTGCGAGTGGGCTCCATCGAGACGTCGTGGTAGACGACGCGTGCGTCATCGCCGTAACGGCGTTCGATCTCTGCGCGGACGATAGCGGTGATCTCCTCCGGAGACCACGAGGGGCCTCATCCGCCGGAGAAACACTGCGTGGCGCTTGGTACGTCGAAGACCTCGACGAGTACGGGTGTGGTCATCTCTTGCGCTCCTCAGCCGAGTCTGACTGCGCCGCCGACGCATGCGCGAGCGCACACGCCGCAACCGGTGCACTTGTCCTTGAGGACCGTGTATCCCATGGCTCCTGGGTACATCCCGCCCTCTACAGGCACGATAGCACCTCGCGGGCACACCCTGCGTGCGGGGCACCCCGGCGAGCGGTCACACGATCTGTTGTCGATGCTGACGTTGGTCATGGCGTTCTCTGTTGCTCCTCCCGTGACTCTCAGGACATCGAAGTGAGTATACCCCATGGGGTATTGGTGATGCAAGCGCCGAGAACGAGGGAGCGCAAGCGGTGATCCACGAGGTCCTCTTCGCAGGCAGGACGAGGGCTCGCCGTGCCGAAATGAGAGTCGGAATTAGTCTGTTGCGCGGTTGTGAGCAGGGGTCTGTTCCTATAGAGTTTTCGTGAACGCCACATGAAGGAACGTTTGCGTACGGAAAGACTTCGGCACCGAGCAAGGAGAGATGCATATGGCGAAGATCTCCCTGGCCGGGTTCAAGGACCCGGTCCGTCGGCCGCGATACATCATCTGGACAGGCGTTGCAGTCCTGGTGCTGGCCGCGGTCATGATCATCGCATTGGGGGTGACTTCCACCCGCTGGTTCTGTGCTGAGGGCTGCCACAAGGTCCAAGACGACTCGATCATCGCTTACGAACGATCAACTCACAGCATGGTCAGCTGTATGGCGTGCCACATGCCCGCCAACAGCAATCCCGTCGTCTTCATCCTGCACAAGGCCGAGGCTCTCGGTGAGCTCTATCTCACCGTGACCGACAACTTCGAACTGCCGCTGAACGGACACAGCCATGTGGCACTCACCATGGCGTCCACCCAGTGCACCCAGTGTCACAACATGGCGAACCGTGTTGCGACTCCCAGTCCGGGAATCAAGATCGACCATGCCGTCCACGCCGAGGTCAATGCGGCGTGTACGGTCTGTCACAACCGCGTGGCGCACAAGGAGGACTTCGAGCTCACGCTCAATAACCCTGAGAGCAAGGGTGGGGAGCCCAACAAGAAGCACCAGGACTTCATGAAGATGACTGCGTGCTTCCGCTGCCACAGCCTCGAGGACGGCGCGGCGGCTCCGGGTGCCTGTGCCAAGTGCCACACCCCCGAGTTCGACCTGAAGCCGGCCAACCACGACGGCAAGGATTTCCTGCCCAAGGGTCACGCCGAGATGGCGCGCGAGGCCGCCTCTGAGGTCGCCAAGACCCTCGAGGAGTACGGCATCAAGCCCGTCACCGGCGAGTCCAAGGCCGAGGCCATGAAGGCCGAGGGCG
>CAYXQU010000065.1:5579-8893 GCA_964467305.1 uncultured Eubacteriales bacterium | reverse complement strand
ACCTGATGTGCCGAGTACCAGGTTTTCTGTCTGATACGCGAACGGCTCATACGGACGGCCGCCCGCCTCGTAGAACTTGCTGAAGAACTCGACAAACTGCAGGCGCGCCGGGTGCACGAACGCGCCAAGCAAGTTGATCACAACGTTGAATACGTGTCCCACCGCGAAGATCAGTATCGCGCCCAGCGCGATGAGCGCCGCCCCCACCAGCGAGAACCCGCCAGACGCCCACATGGGTGCGGCAGCACCCCAGACGAGTCCGGCGAGGATGTTGAAGACCCAGCCGACCAAGGTGCCAGAAAGGCCGAGCGCTGTGAGGCGCAGGTACGACAGGACGTCACCGGCATAGCTCGTCATGCCGTAGACGCTGTACGCGCCCCCAAGCAGGCCGAAGACCGAAGCTCGTACCGTGGGCGAGAAGAACGGCCCGCCTACGCTGATGACCGCGAACGCGGCCAAGGCGATGTTGACGCCACCCATCACGAACGCCGCCACGAACCATACCGCAGAGGCCAGCCACAGCCACCCCAACGCACGATCCCATGTGGGCGCTTCGGGGGCGCCCAGCGCTGCGGTGAGCGCGCGACCCTGCATCGCCATGGTTAGCACAAGGCCTCCCACCAGAAACACCATCTGACCGGTGAGCACCATGGCCGCTATCGACCCAAAAAGCACGAACACCGAGATGTGGTCGAAGACCGCAGAGGCGGCGTCGCCGCGCTTGAAAGCATGCACGGTGGCCAGCACGACGCCGAAGAGCACTTGGATGACGCCGATGATGAGCGCGATGACAAGGAATACCTGTATGTCAGCTATGGGATCCAGTACCTGCAGGCTCTGCAGCGCCGGCGGCAGTTGCTCGACGGGAATCGCCAGGTAGCCGCCCAGAAGCACACCCACCACCATCGCGCCCAGACCACCCAGTATCAGCAGGTCCATGAACTTCTTGACGCCGGGCGCCACGTCGAGCTTGGTCTTGATCAGGTACGCGGCAACGGCGAGCATCGCGCCATAGCCCACGTCGCCTATACAGATCGCGAAGAACAGCAAGAAGAACGGCGCGAGCACCGGCGTGGGGTCCGCATCGCGATACCGTGGGCGACCGTAGAGGTCGGTCAGGATCTCGAAGGGGCGCAGCCATGCCGGGTTCACCAGTTTGACAGGCGGCTCGTCGTCAGGGCGGGGCTCGGACAGCGTGACGTCGACATCATCGCCCAGAGGCGCGAGAGCGGACTGCAGCGCCGGGGCGCTGTCAGCCGGGACCCACCCCTCGATGACGAACGCGGCGTCGGTAGTGGCGAAGTTGCTGCGCACGGCAAGGCGGCCGTGGTCGGATTCGAGCGCAGCAAGCAGCGTGACGGCGGTGTGGTAGTCGGTCTCGGCGAGCTGCCGCGCTCTTGCCGCAGCGTTCTCGCTGTCGTGCTCGATGCGCGTGATCTCTTCCAGAGCGTCGGCGATCTCCTCGGCAGGGTAGTCGCGCAACTCAGGGAAGCTGACCTCGGCAAACCGGGTCATCGCCAGAACGCTGCGCACCGCCTCGAAGCACGAACGGTGGGCGATGATGACCCACGCCTGCTCGGCACCAACGGAGCCAAGCTGCTCGACGGTGACATCGGCGACCTCGTCACGCAGGCGTGCGCGGATGTCCTCGGCTTCGGAGGCCGGCACGGTGCCGGTGAACAGCACCGTGTGCTCGGTACCCTTCCACTCCGAGATCTGGAGCCGCAAGGCCGCCCACGGCTCAAGCGCCGCGACAAGCTGGGTCAGCCTCTCGATCTCGCGTTCGTTGTGCGCGATCCGGTCCGAGAGGTTCACGCACTCGTGATACAGGCGGCTGTGGCGCGGGCCGTACTCGAGCGCATGGTAGCGGTCGCGATCGACGTGGAACTTCTCGGAGATGAAGGTGGAGAAGGGCTGCTCGTTGACGTGATGGCGCGACAGGAAGTCGCTCACGAACTGTATCTGGGCCAGATGCTCCTGCGTGGCGCGCAGGCGGGTGTCCTCAGCCGGCAGTTCCGCCGAGGAAAGCTCCTCGAACGGGGCTTGGGTGACCTCGAGCACGCCCGCCCGCTGCAACGACGCGGTCGCCTCGTCCATCACTGCGCGATGGGCGATCACCGAGACTTTGAGCATGCGCGCTACGGCCACGTCTAACTCAGCAACTCATCCAATGCGACCTGCACGGCCTGCGACATGCGGCTGCGTGCGGTACGCATGGTCGACTCGAGCTCGACGGCGGCAGCGGACTCAATCGCAGCGACCTGCTCGGCGGCATGGGCCTGCGCGCGTTCGTTCAGCGACTTGGCCGTGGCAGCTGCTTCGCTTCGCGCTGCATCCGCGATGTGTTTGGCCTCGATGTCGGCGTCGGCGAGAATCGCCGCGGCGCGGTCACGGGCGGCGTTCACCGTATGCCGCGCTGCTTCCTCGGCATGGAGAACCTCTTCGAGTTTCTGCATCAGTGATCGTGCTCCCGGATCGTGCACCTTCGGGCTGCCCACCCCAGGCGGTCGTGGTGCGCGTAAGAGTATAGCGTTTCGCACGCGCGCGTCATCCTTCCGGCGCGTATAATCTCGGCAGGGTCGACGCAGCAGCAGCGGCCCGGTGACCCTTCCCCCACCTCAGGAACTCATGCCGAATCCCGAAACCAACGTAGATCGAGATCCATGGGCCCGTCGCGCCGAGTAAGGACGGGCGTCCGCAGAGACGGTGGCGTACGCGTGATCCGCTCCGGTGACGTGCGCTACCCCAAGGCTCCCGGCATACCCGCAACCGAGAACGACAGCGACACGGCCGGGTGGCGTCCTGCGCGCGACACCGGTCTCGCCGTCGAGGATCGCAGGGCAAGGCTGCGACGTCGCCAGGCGCTGCGGCGGCGCAACCGGCTTGTGGGTGTGTCGATCGCCGCGGTCACTGTGATTGCGCTGGCGTTGGGCTGGCAGCACGCGTCGGACAGGCGCGCCGCCGCGACGACGGGTGCAAGCATCGCGGCCGGCGGTTCGGTCACAGTCACGCAGACGGCATCACCCGCTGTCGCACGAGCGGCGGCCGCAGCCGCGACGCCCACTCCGTACTTCGCCAGATACGACGACGTGTCGTTGCGGCTGCCCGTCTCGGTGGAAGACCTGACCGAAGTGGGCTTCCACCAGGCATCGTACGACTACGCGTTGCCGCTCAAGACCCACATGCCCGCCGCCGACATGGGCAAGGCGAAGAAGAACCGCTCGACCAAGCGCGACATCGAGTCGCAGGACCGCGCGGCCAACGCGAAGCTCGTAGGCGAGAAGCTCGTGATGTGGCGCTCGCGACCCGGCAAA
>CAYXQU010000065.1:0-5569 GCA_964467305.1 uncultured Eubacteriales bacterium | reverse complement strand
GACGTGGGGGCCGATCCGGGCAGCTACGTCGTCGCACCGGTCTCCGGCACCGTGGTCAAGGTCAAGAAGTTCGATCTCTACGGCAAGTACCCGGACTACGAGGTGCACGTCCAGCCCGTGGGCAGACCCGACCTCGATGTCGTGCTCATTCACATCGACGACGTCACCGTGACCCCAGGAGACAAGGTCGTCGCCGGGGTGACGCAGATCGCGCAGGTCAGGAAGCTCGCGAAGGGCGTCGGGCCACAGTTGCGTTCCTACACCAAGAACGGTGGGCACCATACCCACATCCAGATCAACGACACGACGCACCCGAAATACAAGGGGCTCAAGGGCGCCATCACCGTGCCGCCGGAGCCGCAGCGCGCTACTTCTCAGCAGCCCTCTCAATGAAGCCGCGGAACCGGCGGTCGAACTCGTAGCGCTCCAGCATCACCTGACGGTCGCACCCGCGGCACCTGAGCTTGATATCGGCCCCCAGACGCGTGACTTCCCACTCGTTCGCACCGCACGGATGAGGCTTCTTGAGCTTCACCACATCGCCGATCGCTATGGGGGTGATGGGGAATGCCACGATGCCGCTCCCGGTGCTCGAGTCGCCCGCACGGTTGTGCGCTACGGTATAAGGGAGTATATCTGGCGCCCACACATCCGTGACCGCCCGCCCATGAAGGAGCAATCAATGCGCACTACCGCGATCCTGTCGGTGCTTGGCGAAGACCGCGTGGGTATCGTCGCCACCGTCTCGAAGGTCCTAGCTGAGTCGGGCACCAACATCGAAGACATCCGCCAGTCGATCATCGGCGGCATCTTCTCGATGACCATGCTCGTGACCGTCGACGAAGAGAGCACCGCGTTCGACGTCGTGCAGCAGCGGCTCGCTGCCGCCTCCGAAGAGCTGGGGCTACAGATCACACTGCAGCGCGAGGATGTCTTTCGCTACATGCATCGCATCTAGGAGTCTCGCGACCGCTCGCGCAAGCAGCCCGCACCCCGTCGCCCGTCCCTGAACCGAAAGGCATCACCGTGCACATCGATCCCGAGGAGATCGTCGAAACGCTGCTCATGGTGCAGCAGCAGAGCCTCGACATCCGCACCATCACGCTGGGTCTGTCCCTGCGCGGGTGCGCGCACGACGACATCGACGTCGCCGCGCGTCGCGTCTACGACCGCGTGACCAAGGCGGCCGAGAACCTCGTCCCGGTGGCTCGTCGCATCGAAGCCGAGTACGGCATCCCCATCGTGAACCGCCGCATTTCGGTGACTCCCATCGCCGAACTCGTAGCGACGTGTTCGGCCGAGGACGCGACGCCGTTCGCAACCGCACTCGACCGCGCGGCGACCGAGGTAGGCGTCGACTTCATAGGCGGGTTCTCAGCACTGGTCCACAAGGGCACAGGCGACGGCGACCGGCGGCTGATCGAGTCGATTCCGCACGCGCTCTCGGTCACCGAGAGGGTCTGCGCCTCGGTCAACGTGGCTTCGACGCGCGCCGGCATCAACATGGACGCCGTCTACACCATGGCTCAGACGGTCAAGGCCGCTGCCGACAAGACCGCAGACCGTGACTGCATAGGCTGCGCGAAGCTCGTGGTCTTCGCCAACATGGTGGAGGACAACCCCTTCATGGCCGGCGCGGTACACGGCACCGGTGAGCCCGACGAAGTAATCAATGTGGGCATCTCGGGGCCGGGCGTCGTGCGTGCTGTTGTCGACGCGATGCCCAAAGATGCCGACCTGACCGCTATCGCCGAGGCGATCAAGGGCACCGCCTTCAAGATCACCCGCGCCGGCGAGCTTGTCGCGCGCGAGGCCGCCAAGCGTTTGGGCGTGCAGATGGGAATCGTCGATCTGTCACTGGCGCCCACGCCGGCCGAAGGCGACTCGGTGGCTGAGATCATCGAGGCGATGGGCGTGGGTCGCTGCGGCGGCCCGGGGACCACCGCGGCGCTGGCCTTGCTCAACGACGCCGTCAAGAAGGGCGGAGCGATGGGGACCTCAAGCACCGGCGGGCTCTCAGGCGCCTTCATCCCCGTCTCCGAGGATCAGGGCATGATCCGCGCTGCGGCGAGCGGGGCCCTCACTATCGAGAAGCTTGAGGCGATGACCGCGGTGTGCTCGGTGGGCCTGGACATGATCGCCGTGCCCGGTGACACCACTGCCGAGACGATCGCCGGCATCATCGCCGACGAGTGCGCCATAGGCGTGGTCAACGCCAAGACGACCGCAGTGCGCCTTATCCCGGCGGTGGGCAAGGGCGTTGGCGATCACGTCTCCTTCGGCGGGCTGCTAGGCGAAGCGCCGGTCATGCCGGTCAACCAGTGGGCCGGTGATGTCTTCGCGCGCCGTGGCGGCAGGCTACCCGCCCCGCTGCAGTCGCTGAAGAACTGACACTCGCGCGAAGCCACGCGACGACTGGCACCACGAAGAAGACCCCCCGGCGTGCTGCCGAGGGGTCTTCTTGCTACTGAGCACTGGCTGGTGCCGTCACAGTTAGTCCTGCGTGACGGTGTAGGTGACGGTGGCGGTGTAGGCGCCGGGATCGGTGGTCCAGGGAACATCGATGCTGTAGTCGTCAGAGCGAGCGATGCCCGCGCCCTTGCCGATGTTGTTCTCGCCGGCACCGAGCGAACGGTTCAGCGTGATGCCGCCGAAGCTTGCGGTGTCCTGCGATACGGCCAGGTCGAACTGCTTGTTGGAGTTCACGGACAGATCCACGGTCTTGCCGCCGGTGGTACCGGGGTCAACGGCACCGAAGTCAACGGACTGCGCGGCATCCGGAGTGTCCACGGTGAGCGTGATCTTCGGATTGACGGTGGCCGACACGTTCACGTTGCCCGAAGCGGTGCGGGGGTTGCCAGCGCCCGTGTAGGTTTGCACGTCCGCGCTTGCGAACGCGACGGCCGACAGCAGCATGGCTGCGGCGACTGAAGCTACGATTGCCATTCTTTTCATCGGTCTATCCTCCCGTTATGCGCTGTGACGCGAATCGTCGTATTGCGCCTCGGGAGGGTTATCGTCGCGCCTTTGGAGCACCTTTAGCGCGAATTTGGATGAATTTGGCCGCTCGTGCTCGCAGCGCGCTATTACGCGGCGCCGTCGCCGGGTTCGACGGGCATGACCTGCGCCGCAGCCGAAGCGCGCTTGCGCGCCGAGCCCTTGCGCAGTGCCGCTGCCAACACGCCGATGAGAACGAGCACGATGACGCCCGCGGTCACGAGCAGCCACACCGGCAGCACCCACACCGACCGCGTGAGAACGATGTTGTCCTTGCCGGCATCGAGCACGGCTCCGCCTTCGTCGACACGCATCGCCTCGACACGCACGGTGTGCGGGCCGAAGCCGGTTCGAGCAGCGCTCACGGTGCCCGACGCATCGAGATTACTCGCCGCGAAGACGGTCTGCGCCTCGATGCCCGCCACCTCGGAGATCACCTGGTCGTTTCGGTCCATGAGCATGGTCTTGACGGTCATCCGCTGGTCGACGTTGCCTTCGTTGCGAACCGTGAGGGTGAACGGCACCTCAGGGCCGAACACCACCGACGGCACGGTGAAGGGCCTCACCTCGACCCGGTCGACCACCGTTCCGTTGACACGCAGCGTGATCCGAGAACCAATGCGGCCCGAGACGAGCATCTGCGTGGTGTCGTTGGAGTCGGTGGGCAACTCGGCCATCTCGAAGAAGACCATCACGTTGTGGTCACCCGGTGCGATTCCCGAAGGCACGTTGACTTCGAAGGCGACGGGCACCCGCTCGCCGGGGTCGAGCTCAAGGTACGGGATGTTCGCGAAGGACTTCGAGTCCTTGGGCATGTCGATCCTGATCCACGCCGAGGGCTGAGACATCGAAGCGATGTCTCCTCGTGTGGGCACCGTGAAGGCCAGCGAGCCGTCTTCGCCCACCAGCTGATCGGCCGCGTACACCAGCACGGTTATGGGCTCATCGCCATCGTTGGTGACGATGATCTCACCCGACGCACTGCGGCCGGCATCGATCTCGTACTTGAAAGAACCGCTCGACACGCCAAGTGTCTTCTCGGCCATCGCGGGGAGCGCCGAGCCGAAGAGCACGGACACACAAAGAAGCGCCGCCATCAGCACGCGGGCGGCGCGAGTTCGCACGAAGGTGGTCATCAGATGCCCACCGCCTCACGGAACTGGCGGACCTGGCGGCGAGCGACGGGGACATGCGTCTCGTCGCGGTCGGTGGCGACCACGACGTAACTGCCGTCGACACGCAAGATCTCTTTGACCTTGTTCAAGTTCACCAGATAGCTCCTATGGACGCGCGCGAACGATTCCCGGTTGAGCTTGGCTTCGAGATCGCCAAGCGTCAAGTCAACAAGGTACTGGTTCTCGTAGGTGTGCGCATAGGTGGACTTGTTTCGGGCCGACAGGTAGATGATGTCGTCGATGTTGAGAAGGACCGTCCGCCCGCCCTTGCGCACGGCGATCTTGCGGAACTCCTCACCCGAACCTGCGGGATGCAGCTCGCCCCGGCGGGTTCCCCGGCCCCTTGCCAGGCTCTCGACGCGGGCCGAGAGCTCCATGATGTTGAACGGCTTGGTCACGTACTGCTGCACGCCTTGCTTGAAGGCGAGGATCTTGGCGAGGTCCTGAGTCTTGGCGGTGAGCATGATCACGGGGATGTCGGCGGTCATGGGATGGCTCCTGATGTCCATGAGCGCCATCCAGCCGTCGACGCGCGGCATCATGATGTCGAGCACGATGACGTCGACGCGCTCCGTGCCCAAGACTTCGATGCCTTCGGCCCCGTCGCCTGCCGACAAGACCCGCATGCCATCAGCCTGCAAGCCCATCCGGATCATGTCGACAACCGCTTGGTCATCGTCGATGACGAGAACCACGACGGGATCGTCGAGCACCGTTCATTCCCCCGCTCACACCGATTGGAAGTTGTTTCCTACCCCACAGAGTGCCTCAACAGCCGTTCATCTGTGCAACGGATTGTACCCATTGCGACAAGCGGTCAGTGCCCCAAGTCGCGGGTTTCGGGCGAATCCGCCTGCGACGAGCGCGAGGCGCGCCGGCGCGGGTCAGCCGCGCAGCCAGCGATCCATCGCACGGGCCGCCTTCTTGCCGGCCCCCATCGCGAGGATCACCGTGGCCGCGCCGGTGACGATGTCGCCGCCAGCGAACACGCCCGGAATCGAGGTGGTCCCCTCGTCGTCGGTGACGATGTAGCCGCGGCGCGTGAGCTCGAGGTCCGGAGCCGCATCCTTGAGCAGTGGATTGGCCCGGGTGCCCACCGCCATGATCACGGTGTCGCACTCGATCTCGAAATCGGAGTCCATCACGCAGACCGGCGCGCGGCGACCGCTCTCATCGGGTTCGGTGAGCTCCATGCGGCTCGCGACGATGCCGGTCACCCAGCCGTCGTGACCCGTGATTTCGAGCGGGCTGCACAGCATCTTGAACTCGATGCCCTCTTCGCGGGCGTGATGGACCTCTTCGCGACGCGCGGGCATCTCTTCGGCGGTACGCCGGTACACCAGGAAGACCTCATCGGCACCCAGCCGAAGTGCGGTGCGAGCCGCATCCATCGCCAC
>CAYXQU010000064.1:0-8897 GCA_964467305.1 uncultured Eubacteriales bacterium | reverse complement strand
GGCTCGCTGCTGTTCTCACGCTTCTTGAGGACACTGGCCGCGTAGGCGCCCAACGCGATTCCGATGGCGACCACAGCGAAGAAAGCGAGAACCAGGACCCATACAACGGATGCACTCCAGTTAGCGGTCATACGGTGACTTCACCTCCGAGAAGCGGCTTATTCGCCTTCATTCTACCCAGAGTCGTTCAGCCACGGCAATTCCGTGCCCTGACAGGTGCCCCTACCTCATGCGGTTGTCAATGCGCCGGGGCGCTCCTACACCCCTTTCGACGGTCAGGGCCGCTGGGTGGTTCACCTGAGTTGAGAGGTGCAGCGTCGTGGGGAGCGGTGTGGCACCGTGTGAGGTGGTGGGATGAGATGACGTTGAAATCCCATGAAAGTGTTGCATTGTGTCATGAAGTGGAATAGAGTCCTACGTGCAGGGAGGGGTCACCACGAGGGGGACCACTCACGAGGGCGGATGAATTCGGGGGTGTGACAGTGTTTCTCGGCGAGTACCAGCACACGCTGGACGCCAAGGGGCGCCTGTCTTTGCCTGCCAAGTTTCGCTCTCGGCTCACCGGCTCGGTCGTCGTGGCCAAAGGTCTCGACAAGAACCTGTATGTCTACGAGGTGGCAGAGTACGCCAAACGCGTGGAAGCGCTCATGGCCGAGGACGACAACGACGTCAAGGTTCGTCAGATGCGTTCGTTCTTCACCGCGGGAGCCGACGAGACCGATCTGGATTCCGCCGGTCGCGTGAAGATCGCGACCAACCTGCGTACGCATGCGGGGCTGGAGAAGGACGTTGTGGTCACCGGTAGCGGCAACCGTATCGAGATATGGGACGCGGCGAGGTGGGCGGAGTACAACGCCAGTGCCACCGAGTCCATCGATGACATAGCCCAGGAGCTGGCCAACGCCAGATCCAAGTAGGGATTGACAATGGAATACCGGCACACCCCAGTTTTGCTGGCCGAGGTCACGCAGCAACTATCACCGCAACCTGGTTCGATCGTCGTCGATTGCACCTTAGGCGGGGCAGGACACGCGAAGCGGCTTGTAGACCTCATTGCGCCCACGGGTATTCTCGTGGGCATCGATCAAGATGACGTAGCACTGAACGCAGCAGCATTCACACTACGCCTCGGCCAGCAAGAACTTCCGACCAAGACGATCTTGCTCAAGGGCAACTTCGGCGATCTCGACGAACTTCTCGCTGAAGCCAGGATCCCGTACGTTGACGGCTTCCTGTTCGACCTGGGCGTATCGTCGCCCCAACTCGACGTGCCCGAGCGCGGCTTCTCCTTCAAGGCTGATGCTGCTCTGGACATGCGGATGGACCCGGGCAAACACACCCGAACCGCAGCCGAGGTCATCGCGACATATGACGAAGCAGACCTCGCCCGGATCATCCGAGACTACGGGGAGGAACGGTGGGCCTCGCGCATCGCAGCCTTCATCACACAAGCGCGGGCCCGCCATCCCGTGACCACCACCGGGGAACTGGTCGAGATCATCAAGGCGGCGATCCCTGCTTCAGCGAGACGAAGTGGGGGGCATCCCGCCAAGAAGACCTTCCAAGCACTCCGCATCGAAGTCAACTCTGAACTCTCTCAGCTCGAACGTGGGCTCGAGGCTGCGGTGCGATGGCTTGCACCCGGCGGACGTATCGCGGTCATCAGCTACCACTCGTTGGAAGACCGCATCGTGAAGAGGGTCTTCTCGAAACACTCACAGGGGTGCACGTGCCCACCGGACCTTCCGGTGTGCGTGTGCGACAACGAGCCGGTACTCCGTCTGGTGACGCGAAAGGCCATTGTGCCCAGCGCCCGGGAGATCGAAGAGAACGCGCGGGCGCGAAGCGCCAAGTTGCGCGTTGCGCAGAAGCGATAGACGCACCACACGACGCAGCAGAGAAGAGGTGACAGGGTATGGGACTTCCGGCGATCGACTACCGCTCGCAGCGCACCCGTACCCGCAAGCCGGCACTGCGCGTGGTCAAGAACTCCAAGTCCACACGCAAGGTGCCGACTCGTCGCGCTTCCACACTGAACTCCAGCTCGGCACGGGCCGCGCACTCGGCACGCTCGGCGTTTCGTGCCTTCACGGCGATGGCGTTGCTGGTTGCGGCCCTCGGCGTGGGGCGGGTGTGGCTGTCTGTGCAGGCCGCCGAGGCTTCCATGGAGGCCAACCGCCTTCGCAGCGACATCAAGAGCGAGCGCTACGAGGGAGACATGCTCGAGGTGCGTCAGAGCGCTCTGGGCTCTCCCTCACGGATCCGCGCGATCGCTGGTGAAGCACTCGACATGGCGCCTGCCAAGACCGTCACCTATCTCGACATCCAGCAGCCCACGAAAGAGTCGGCAGACGCAGGGGTGCCCGCTTCAAAGCGCAGTGGTCTTGGCGCAGCGCGCCCCGAGTCAGGCGGGGTGATGTCGTTCGTGTCGAGTGTCATGCGGCTCTCTGCAGGCGAGGCGCAAGTACTGCTCGTCGGTGACGTCGGCCTCACCTCGGCTAAGTGAGTCGGTCGCGACATCCGGGCAGCGGCCGGCGCAAGCGTCGCGCCCCATCAGATGGGCGGCGCCACGCCGTACTGCTCTCGATCTTCCTCGTCGCCTTCGCCCTCGTGGCAGGGCGTCTTCTGTGGGTGCAGGTCATCGAGGCGCCTGCCCTCAACCAGAAGGCGACCACACAGCGTCTCAGGGACATCGAGCTACCCCCCCGTCGCGGCACGATCTACGACCGCGAGGGAGAGCCGCTCGCGGTGAGCATGGCCGCGCGCACGGTGTTCGCTTCGCCCAGCCAGATCACCGATAAGCCGGGTACGGCACAGGCGCTCGCGGCGACCCTGGGCGGGGATGAGGCGAAGTACCTCGAGAAGCTCGAGAAAGGCGGCGGCTTCGTCTACATCGAGCGCAAGGTGGACCTTGGTCGCGTGAAGGCACTTGAGGACCTGAAGCTCACCGGGATCGGATTCCTGGATGACTACGACAGGGTCTATCCGTCCGGCGAACTCGCATCGCAGGTCCTGGGCTTCGTGGGGCTCGACGACACCGGACTGGCCGGTCTCGAGTCCTACTACGACGATGTTCTGGGTGGCACCCCGGGTGTGGTGCTTGGTGAGCGCGATCCGCAAGGGCGCCCGATTCCCGGTGGCATCCAGAAGGCCATCGATCCGGTTCACGGTTCGGACATCGTTCTGACCATCGACAAGGACATCCAGTACGAAGCGCAGCTTGAGCTCGCCAAGGCGGTCAAGACCTGGAAGGCCAAGAGCGGCTCGATAGTCGTGATGAACCCCAAGAACGGCGAGATCTACGCCATGGCCACCGCACCGGGGTTCAACCCCAACAAGTACGGCAAGGCCAAGGCGGAGCGGATTCGCAACCGTCCCATCACCGACGCATACGAACCGGGTTCGACGGCCAAGTCGTTCACAGCGGCGGCGGTCATCGAGCGAGGCCTGTACACCCCGAAGTCGACGTTCCAGTTGCCGCCCACCATCCGGGTCGCCGACCGCACCATCAAAGAGTCGCACGGACGCGGTGCGGTCAAGTGGTCACTGACTAAGATCGTCACCAACTCGAGCAACGTCGGAACGGTGAAATTGGGCCTGAAGCTGGGAGAAGAGGGGCTCTACGACTCCTTCAAAGGCTTCGGGCTCACCGAGAAGACAGGCGTGGACTTCCCCGGCGAGGCGAAGGGGTGGCTCCCACCCGTCGACCAGTGGTCCGCTTCGTCCATAGGCAACATCCCCTTTGGCCAGGGTGTCTCGGCGACTCCGCTACAGATCGCGCGCGCCATGGGCGCCATCGCGAACGAAGGAGTGCTGACCACACCGCACTTCCTGCTTGACGTGCCGGATGGCGCCGAGACGGTGAAGACCTCCACGAAGCGGGCGATCTCTGCGAAGACGGCACACTCGGTGACCGGCATGCTCAAGAAGGTCGTCACCAAGGGTACGGGCAAGGCCGCGGCTGTGGACGGCTACACCGTTGCGGGCAAGACCGGCACCGCGCAGAAGGCCAAGGAGGGGGGCGGTGGATATGCGCAGGGCAAGTACGTCGCATCGTTCATTGGCTATCTGCCCGCCGAGGACCCACAGGTGCTGATCTCGGTGATCTTGGACGAGCCACGAAACGCCATCTACGGTGGCACGGTCGCCGCGCCAACATTCTCGAAAGTTGCTGCCTTCTCGGTCTCGCATCTCAAGGTGCCGCCCTCGTCGACGGTCAGCTCGGACAAGGAGCCCGGCGCATCTTCCGGTGCAGGTGTCGGTCCGGTGTCAGACGACGGCACGCGGGACTGACGATGATAGAATCGCTCGGTTGTTCACACGAGGGGAGCGCTGAGCACTGAGGAGCATGATCGACCTGTTGGCCGCCGTGGGCGCGCGGCCGACCACCGACACAGACGTGCAGGTCAGCGGCATCGCGTATCGTTCGGACGTGGTGCAGCCAGGCGACGTCTTCTTCTGCATCTCCGGGTTCGCACACGATGGTCACCACTTCGCCCGCGACGCGTTCGACCGCGGTGCGAGGGCACTGGTGGTCGAGCGGGAACTCGAGGTCGACGTCGCGCAGTTCGTGGTCGACGATAGTCGCGTCGCGCTGGCATATGCCGCGGGCGAGTTCCACGACCGGCCCTCAGAGGCGATCGACGTCATCGGGATCACCGGTACCAACGGCAAGACCACCACGACGTACCTGCTCGATTCGATCCTGCGTGCCGCAGGGCATCTGACCGGCATGATCGGCACGGTGGAGACTCGCGTGGGCGACGAGCGGCGCAGCGCCGGCCGCACCACTCCGGAGTCCGCCGACGTACAAGCCCTGCTCGCTGAGATGCGGGACCAAGGTGTCTCGGCGGTCAGCATGGAGGTCTCGAGCCATGCCATCGATCTGCATCGGGTAGACGCCCTGCGCTTCTCGGTGGGGGCGTTCACGAACCTCACCCAAGATCATCTGGACTTCCATCACACCATCGAGGAATACTTCTCGGTGAAGAAGCGACTGTTCACGGACCTCGACTGTGAGGCACGGGTCATCAACATCGACGACCCCTTCGGGATGGGACTCGCGAACGAGATCGGCGCCTGCCTCACGGTGGGGCGCAGCCGCGAGGCTCACGTACGCGCCGTCGATGAGCGGCTCATGGCCCGCGGGGCGGAGTTCACCCTACAGACGCCTGATGCGACCGCTCGGGTCTTGCTGCCGCTGGCAGGAGCCTACAACGTGAGCAACGCACTCGTCGCCGCCGGAGCCGCGCTGTCGTTGGGTATCGGCATCGAGAGCATCGTGGCAGGACTTGAGTCGGCTCCGCAGGTCCCCGGGCGGCTCGAGCGGGTGGAGTGCGGGCAGGACTTCTCGGTGATCGTGGATTACGCACACACCCCCGATTCGCTGGACAAGGCGATCGCAGCGGTCGCCGAGGTGACCGCCGGCAAGGTGATCGTGGTCTTCGGTTGCGGCGGGGATCGCGACCCCGACAAGCGGCCGCTCATGGGACGCGCATCGGCGGCCGCCGACAAGGTCATCGTGACAAGCGACAATCCGCGTTCCGAGGACCCCGTGGGGATCATCCTCCAGATCGAAGATGGGCTCAGGGGCGGGTCGACACCGTACGACGTGGTGGTGGATCGGGCCAAAGCGATCGCTCGGGCGATCGGCGACGCTGACGCGGGCGACACCGTCCTGATCGCGGGCAAAGGCCACGAGGACTATCAGATCTTCGCCGATCGTACCGTGCACTTCGACGACCGCGAGGTCGCCCGGGAGGTGCTTGGCGGATGCTGAGGACCTCTGTCGACACGCTTGTGCGCATCACGGGCGGCACGCTGCTTGGCGGCGATCCCGAGACGATGGTGGCAGGACTGGCCATCGACTCTCGGGCGGTGGTCTCACCGGGGGTCTTCGTCGCACTGAGCGGTGACAACGCTGACGGTCATGACTACCTGGAGGACGCGCTTCTCGCAGGTGCGCGTACGCTGGTCGTGGCGCGATCCCAAGAGCAGCTGGCTGGTGCCCTTGACGAGGCCAGGCTACGCGGCTGCGCCGTCATCACTGTGGACGATACCGTGCGTGCGCTGCAGCAGATCGCCGCGTGGCACCGTTCGCGGTTGAGGTGCGCTGTCGTGGCCGTGACCGGCTCGAGTGGCAAAACCACCACCAAGGACCTTCTACGGGCCGCACTGGGCGGTTCGCTGCGCGTGGTGGCGACGCAAGGCAATCGCAACAACGAATTGGGTGTGCCGCTGACCATTCTGGAAGCGGGAACCGACTGCGATGTGCTTGTCGTGGAGATGGGCATGCGCGGCTTGGGCCAGATCGAGCAGCTGTGCGAGATCGCCCGGCCGGACTTCGGGTTGGTCACCAACGTCGGGGTCACTCACATCGAGCTTCTTGGCACCCAGGACCTGATCGCGCAAGCGAAGGGCGAGCTGGTCGCGGCGATTCCCGAATCAGGCACGGTCTTCCTCAACGGTGACGATGCGTACACGAGCGTTCTGGCTTCGCGTGCGGTCGCCACTGTCGTGACGTACGGGCTGGGTGACAGGTGTGAAGTCACCGCGCGCGACATAACCCTTGACGACCTGAGCCGGCCGTCGTTTCTGTTGGAGTCGCCTCAAGGTGAGGCCCACATCGAGCTCAAGGTCCCGGGACGGCACAACGTCTACAACGCGCTTGCGGCCGCAGCGGTCGCACTGCGGCTTGCCGTGAGCCCTGAAGCTGTCGCGCAGGGCCTCGCGCATGCCGACATGACCGCCATGCGTATGGAGACGTTCGTCTCGGCGAGCGGGGTCACCGTCGTCAACGACGCCTACAACGCGAATCCCACGTCGATGACGGCCGCGGTCGACACATTGGCCGCCATGGAGTGCGCAGGGCGCAGGATCGCGGTTCTCGGCGATATGGCTGAGCTTGGCTCGCTTGCGGAGCTTGCCCACTTTCGACTGGGCGAGCATGTGGCTCGCTCGGGCATCGACATCCTTGTCACGGTGGGGAAGCGGGCCCGATGGATCGCCGATGGCGCGAAGGCCGAGGGGATGGGCGGGGACGCAGTGCGCCCGTGCGCTTCGATCGAAGAGGCGGTTGAGGTCCTCGATGACGTGCTTGAGCGCGGCGATGCGGTGCTGGTCAAGGCATCGCGGTCGATGGGACTGGAAGCGGTCGTGGAAGGGGTGGTGACGCCTCGTGCTCATTAACCTCGCCAAGTACCCGACCTATCAGGTCTTCCTTGCGATCGTGTTCGCCCTGATGGCATCGGCTGCGTTGTTTCCTCTGTGGATCAAGCTGCTGCAGGTACGCAACATCGGGCAGCAGGTACGCGCCGACGGCCCGCAAGGACACCTCGTCAAGCAGGGCACACCCACGATGGGCGGTGTATTGATCCTGATCGTGGTGACGGCCACCTTCTTCATCATGGGTACCCCTACCCGGGCGAGCGTCCTCGCGCTTGGTGCCACGCTGGCATGTGGGGCATTGGGGTTCATCGATGACTGGTCGAAAGTCGCCCACGAGCGCTCTTTGGGGTTGCGCCCCCGTGCGAAGCTGCTGTGGCAGACGCTCATCTCGGTGGTGTTTTGCCTGCTCGCGGTGAACTGGGCCGGAATCGAGACCTGGGTGCAGATCCCGATCGTGGATGCCCGGCTCGAGATGGGCTTGCTTGCCACGACGATTCCCGTTGGTGCGTCGATGACGGTGGTCGTCCCGTGGATCTATCTGGGATTCGTCTCGGTGATGATCGTTGGAATGAGTAACGCGGTGAACCTCACCGACGGACTCGATGGTCTGGCTGCCGGCACGGTGACGATCGTTGCGCTCGCATTCGCCGGCATCGCCTATCGCCAGAACACGCTGGAAAACGCCCTGTTCGGCGCTGCGATCGCCGGTGCGTGCATCGGTTTCCTGTGGTACAACAGCCACCCCGCAGACATCTTCATGGGCGATACCGGATCGCTTGGACTTGGTGCGGCGGTCGCTGCGATGGCTGTGATCACGAAAACCGAACTGTTCTTGCTCGTGATCGGCGGCATCTACCTGATCGAGACGCTCTCGGTGGTCGCGCAGGTCGCGTCGTACAAACTGACCGGCAAGCGCGTGCTGCGGATGGCGCCCATACACCATCACTTCGAGATGATCGGCTGGTCCGAGACCAAGGTCATGGTCCGCTTCTGGATCGTCACCGGGATCATGGCGGGTCTGGGCTTCGCCGTGTACTTCATCCAATCGGTTCGGCTGAAGGGCTGAGGACGTGGCTCGGACGCTGGGAGACGTTCTGGTTCTGGGGCTCGGCGCCAGTGGCGCGGCCTCAGCGCTGTACTGCCTGCAGGCCGGTTCGGACGTCACCTCGGTGACCGTCGTCGACACGGCGGACAACGACACGGTCAACGCTGTCGCAGCGAACCTGCGCAGCGAGGGCGCACATGTCGTGGTGGGCGGCGAGCTTCCCGAAGGAACCTGGGACGTGTGCATCGCCAGCCCGGGCATCCCGCCCCACGCACGGGTCATGGCATGGGCCCGCGAGCGGTGCGCGCAGGTCATCTCGGAGATCGAGTTCGCGTACCGGCGCTCCGTCTGCCCGTGGGTCGCCATCACCGGCACCAACGGCAAGACCACAACGACCGCCCTGGTCACCCATCTGCTCAACGGCGGGGGCGTCCCTGCTCGCGCAGTGGGCAACATCGGCACGCCTGCGATCCAGGCCGTCATGGAGGCGACCGAGCACGAGGTCCTCGTCGCTGAGGTGTCTTCGTTCCAGCTCGCGCTCACCTCGGCGTTCCACCCGCGTGTCGCGGTGCTTCTGAACATCACTCCCGACCACATCGATTGGCACGGGAGCTACGACGCCTACGCTGCCGACAAGGCCAGGGTGTTTGCGAATCTCAGCTCCACCGATGTCGCGGTGGTGGAC
>CAYXQU010000063.1:0-8937 GCA_964467305.1 uncultured Eubacteriales bacterium | reverse complement strand
GTGTCGATGTCGTGCGTGGACATGATCACGGTGCCGCCGCCTTCGGCGTGCTGGGCGATGATCGAGATCAGATCGCCGCGCGACGCCGGGTCGAGGCCCTCGAACGGCTCGTCGAGCACCAGCAGCTCCGGATCCATCACCAGTGCTCCTGCGAGCGCGACCTTGCGCTTCTCGCCGCCGGAGAGGTTGTGCGGTACCCGAGGCGCCAGATGCGCGATGCCCACGCGATCCAACGCCCGCTCGACGCGCTCCAGGACCTCGTCTTCGGTGAGCCCGTACTGCCGAGGTGAGAACGCCACATCGTCAAGCACGCTGGGCGCAAGGATCTGCTCGTCGACGTTTTGGAGCACCACCCCAATGCGCTTGCGCACGTCTTTCCAGCTTCTCGCCGGATCCACACCGAAGACCTCGACCACACCCTCTTCGCTGCGCAGAAGCCCCAGCAAGTGGAACAGCAACGTCGTCTTGCCTGAGCCGTTGGGCCCCAGCACCGCGATGCGCTGCCCTTTGCGCGCCACGACATCAAGCCCGCACAGCGAGACCTCGGTGCCGTCCTCGTAGCGGTGCCGTACGCAGCTGACGCGCACGACCTCATCGGGCGAGGCGGGCGAGTGGTGATGAGCGTGCGAGGGGGTCATGTGCGGTCCTTTGCGAGCACGTCGATGGCGATGCCGCCCAGCAGGACGACGACGCCGGCCAGAAGCGGGATCCACGAGTAGGGGTTGAGCGTCTGCCAGTTCATGCGCCACAGCACCGCCACCGCGCCCGCTGCCACTCCGGTGGCGATGACGGTCACATCCAGCGCACGCGACTGCGACGGCGTGGGCGTCACCACGAGCCTGCCATCGTACCCGCGCAAATGCATCACGTCGTGCGTGCGCTGAGACAGATCCACCGAGTAGAGCAAGACGCCTCCCAAGGCCCGCGTGATGGCCATGGCCGATCTGATCGGGTTGCGCCCTACCACACCCGCTCGTAGCCGCGCTGCGGTCACAGTGTGCGAGAACTTCTCGAGTAGCAGGAACAACGAGCGGTACGTCATCAGAAGCGCATCGCCTATCACCGCAGGCACGATGCGCTGCACCGGGGCGAAGACCTGCGGGTACGGCGTGGTGAACATGAGCAAGATCACCGCAAGCGCGGCGGTGACCGCCTTGGCGACGATCAGTGACGCCCCCAGAAACCCCTGCGAAGCGGCGAACGCGAACAGCACCGCGAACAGGGCCGGGTAGGCGGCGAACGAGAGCACTTCGCGCCAACGAAGCCGCATCGCCGCAGCTACGCCCAGCAATCCCAGCGCGAGTGCCGCGACGATCAGAACGTTGGTGCTCACCACCACCGCCGTCAGCAGCCCCGTCACCGCGACGAGCTTCGCGACCGGCACGGCACGGTGCAGCGCGCTTCGCCCGCGCGTCGCCGAAGAATCCACCACCGCCAGGTCCACTAGTGGTTCATCCCCTCATCGCCAACGGGACGGCGCGCTTCTTGGGCGGGCGCCCCCTCAAAGACCAGGCCCGGACGTACGCGGGCGATGAATCCCACGATGACCGCGGTGATGAGCGCCTCGAGGATCCACCCTATCGAGCCCAGCGTGAACACCACCGCCGCGAAGCGGCCAACCGACAGCGGTTCCTCACCCTCGTGAGCGTGCTCCTCACCCTCGTGATCGTGGCCTTCCTCGGCACCCTCGCCCTCATGCGCGTGGTCGCCTTCGGCTTCGCCCTCGTGGTCATGGCCACCTCCCAGCAAGGAGTTGCCGGCCAGTCCCTCTGCGAAAGGATTCGAGAAAGACAGCGTCTCCGGATCAAGCGCTCCGGACTCTCGGCTCGCCGCCGGAGAGCCGCCAACAGCGACGATCCCCACCATCAGGGTGGTCGAGAGTGCGAGCGCGATGACCGTGCTCACGCCCGCGACCACAGCACTTCTCCTGCGGCCGAACGCGGTGACGAGCGCGCGGAACAGCGCCCACCCAACGGTCATCTCAAGGGCGATCACCAGGGTGTTGAGGCCCACAACCGTGATTCCTCCATGGCCCACCAGCGCGAGCATCAGCATCACCACGAGCGCGGTGATCGCCGACAACCACGGCCCAAGCAAGATGCCGGCAAGGACCGTGAGATTGATGTGATAGGCGATCGGGATGATCTCCGAGGACATCCCCACGAGCATCAGTGCCGCCACCGCACCCACCAGCGGAACCTGTTTGCGCAGGTCAAGTCGGCCCGCTCGCCAGACGGACACTGCGACCAGCACCGCGGTCCCCAACCATCCCGCAGCGATGAGCCACAGCGGCAAGATCCCGTCGGGTATGTGCAGGTGCGACATCTAGCAGCTCCCTTGTTCGCTGGTCGAGGCGCACTCAGGGCACAGCCCGTACAGCGTGACCTCATGTCTGGTGATCACGAAGCCCTCGGGACCGGCGAGGTGCACGGCCTCGGCTCCCAAGGGGCAAGCCGTGGCCGCGATCCTGCCGCAGCCGTCGCACACCACGTGGTGGTGGTGCGCATGGGCCTCGCAGTGGGCGTACAACGCCGAGCCGGCCCGCTCGCCCACGCGCTCAAGGAACCCGGCGGCCTCCATCGCGGTCACCGCGCGGTACACCGTGGCGGTGGCTCCCGCGGCAGCATCGGCCGATCTCACCTCGGAGACGAGCTCTTCGACGGTGAACGCCCCGTCGAGCCGGAGCACCGCCGCGGCGGTCTCGAGCCGGGCGGGGCTGAAGCGGGCGGAACCGTATGCGCGCTTGAACAGGCTGTTCACGGAGTCCTCGGTGGGCTAGTGAGAATCATTCTCATTACTATACCCGCACTTGCGAGAACATCGCGCAAAGCCCCCGCCTTGTGTACGATTGCGCTATAAGCATTCAGTTATTCTCCTTCGTGCAAAGGGAGCACTACTTATGAACGTCTCTCAGCTCCGGACCTTCATCGCGGTTGTCGAGCACGGTTCCTTCTCGGCGGCAGCGAAGCATCTCAACATCTCGCAGCCAGCGGTGACGATGCAGGTGCAGGCGCTCGAGGCGGACTTGGGAGCGACCTTGCTCGACCGGCGCTACCGCCGAATCGACCTGACCGAGGCGGGCAAGACGCTGCTTCCGCACGCACGCCGCGTTCTCGAGCAGCTGGGCTTGGCAAAAGACGAGATCATGGCGCTGTCCGGCTCGGTCACCGGGCGCCTCGCCATCGCGGCCAGCACCACACCCGGCGTCTACGTGATCCCCCGCCTGCTGGGCGACTTCTTGACCCAGTACCCGGAGGTGGGGGTCGCCATCAGTGTTCACGACACCGCCGAGGTCATCGAGGCTGTCGAATCAGGAGCGGCCCAGATCGGCGTCACGGGCGCGACCGTGCGGACAGCCCGCGTGTCGTTCGAGGAGGTGGGCGCCGACCAGATCGTCGCCATCTGCCCGCCGGGGCACGTGCTGGCCAATGCGCCACGCGTCGAGTTGACCGACCTCGCCGAGGCAACCTGGATCTTCCGCGAGGCCGGCTCGGGCACCCGCCAGGTCGCCGAGAAGATCCTCATGGAGCACGGTTTGGAGGTCCACGAGCTTCGCGTCGCCGTCGAGCTGGGCACCGGCGAGGCGATCGTATCGGCGGTCGAGGGCGGCCTGGGTGTCGCGATGCTCAGCCGGTACGTGGCGGCAAAAGCGCTTGCCGCAGGCACGGTGAAGCAGATCGACGTGAAGGGGCTGCCCACGGTCCGCCCCTTCTATGTGGTGTTGCCCAAGGCGACTCCCACGCGGGCAGCCTCGGCGTTTCGCGAGCACCTGCTCGAGGCGATGCAGCCCTAGTTCCCATGGCTCCAGCCGCGGCTTCCGGTTGTCAGTCGTCCCGCCGTATCAGCAAGTCGTCACTACGTGCATGTCTCGGGGGTGCAAATGCGCGTCCGACGGTGCTAGACCTGTGGGCGAGAGGGGCGCCGCTTGTGACCTCGAAAGTCCCCCAAGGCGAATCGGGCCCAAGCGGTGGTCGAAACCGGTGAGGCGGACTCTCAGGTATTCCTTGTGAGATCGAGGGCTTGGCGTTCAGGGCGCCGGGCCCTCGATC
The DNA here is from genome assembly GCA_964467305.1 of uncultured Eubacteriales bacterium. Classification (GTDB taxonomy): domain Bacteria; phylum Actinomycetota; class Coriobacteriia; order Anaerosomatales; family PHET01; genus CAVPCY01. The sequence continues at coordinate 4,888 of CAYXQU010000063.1, read as the reverse complement.
ATCTTCTCCAGAGACTCCACGCGCGGTGCGCTGCGCCCCAAGACGAGTCGCGTCCCCGGCGCAGATCTCTTACATCTCTCGCGAAATCGGGTAGTCTCCTTTGTGTAGGGCCGTGTCGGGAGCACGGCGCACATATCTCCGAGTCCACGTGGCCTTCGTGATCAGCATGGCCTGTGGACCGTCAGGGTGGAGCTCGGAAACGGCTCCGCCTCCCATTGTGGAAAGGGGATTCGCATGCATGGAGGATTCGCGCCTGCTCTCAGGCGCACCGCGATCATCGCGCTTGCTGCGATGCTCGCGTTCGCACTCATCGGTTGTGCTCAGCCGGCACCTGAGACTCCCGAAGAGCCTGCGGCGGTCGAGACGAGCGAAGTCATCTTGGCTTCAACCACCTCGACTCAGGACTCCGGGCTGTTCGACGAGCTCATTCCTGCTTTCGAGCAGGCCAACCCCGAATTCATGGTGAAGGTTGTGGCCGTGGGTACGGGTGAAGCGATCGCACTGGGCGAGACGAAGGACGCAGATGTCCTGCTCGTTCACGCCAAGGCCGACGAAGAGGAGTTCGTCGCCGCCGGATTCGGCGTGGAGCGCAAGGATGTCATGTACAACGACTTCATCATCGTGGGTCCGGCATCGGATCCGGCGAAGGTGAAGGGTTCTGCCGACACCAACGCTGCGATGACGGCGATCCAGAAGGCCGGAGAGGCCGGAGACGCCGCCTTCATAACGCGTGGCGATGACTCAGGTACCCACAAGAAGGAGCTCAAGCTGTGGGACGGCGCGGGAATCGCGGCGCCCACCGCGGATGCCCAGAAGTGGTACGAGTCCACCGGCCAGGGCATGGGCGACACGCTCAAGATCGCTTCCGAGAAGCAGGGCTACACACTTGCCGACCGAGCGACCTACCTGTCCATGAAGGACGCCCTCGATCTCGAGATCATCTACGAGAAGGACGACGCGCTGCTCAACCAGTACGGCGTCATCGTCGTGACCGATGCCAAGAACCAGGCCGGTGGTCAGGCGTTCGCCGACTGGATCGTCTCGGCCGAAGGCCAAGGCGTCATCGGCGAGTTCGGTGTGGAGAAGTTCGGCGAGCCACTCTTCGTTCCCAACGCCCAGTAGGGTAGGGCAGACAGCTTGCAGGGCTGGGACATCTATACCGACGCGCTGGTCGAGGGTTTCGCGCTTCTGACCTCCGGCACCGTCGATGTATGGACGATCATCGTCACGTCGCTCCGGGTCTCCGGTGTAGCCGTGTTCTTCGCCCTTGTTGTCGGTCTGCCGCTCGGCCTGCTTCTTGGGGCGAAGCGGTTCGTGGGACGCCGTGTGGCGCTCATCGTGTTCAACGCCGGGATGGGGCTCCCGCCCGTCTTCGTGGGGCTCCTCGTCGCGATGGCTCTATCGCGACGAGGGCCCTTCGGCGATCTTTCGCTGCTCTACTCGCAGACTGCGATGGTCATCGCGCAGGTCATCATCGCGACACCCATCGTGGTCGCGATCTCCGCCGCGGCGGTTTCGGCGGTGCCGCGTGAGCTGAGGATGCAAGCGGTCTCTCTGGGCGCTCAGCCGTGGCGCGTCGCGCTGCTCACGCTCAAGGAAGCGCGCATGGGTCTCATCGCTGCGGTCGCGGGTGGCTTCGGCTCGATCATCTCCGAGGTGGGCGCCGTGCAGATGGTTGGCGGTAACCTCGAAGGTGACACGCGGGTCATGACGACCGCGATCGTGCAATACACCCGCATGGGCCGCTACGGGCAGGCGCTGTCGCTGGCGCTCGTGCTCATGGCCATCGTCATTTTCGTGAACGTCATGCTCACCTCGATGCAGACCTCTGCCGAGAAATGGGAGGGATCGCGGTGAGCGGGGCGGTCACACTGTCGGGCGAAGGGCTTCGCAAGTCCTTCCGTGGGTCGAGCTTCTCCCTCGATGTCCCGTTCATCGAGGCTCCGGCCGGCACTACGCTGGCGATCTTGGGCCCAAGCGGTTCGGGCAAGTCGACACTGCTGCATCTTCTGGGCCTGCTCGAGAAGCCTGATGCCGGTCGCGTCATGTTCGGTGACCGAGAAGTGACGGCGTCCGATCGGTATGCGCGGCTGTCCATGGCGGCGGTCTTCCAGCGCCCGTACCTGTTCAAAGGCTCCGTTGCACAGAACGTGGAGTACGGGCTGGTCGTGCGCGGCGTCGCAGCAGGGGAGCGCCGCCGGCTTGTCGAGGCAGCGCTCGAGAAGGTGGGTCTTGCCGCGTACGGTGACCGCAGCGCCTTGGCGCTGTCGGGCGGCGAAGCACAGCGGGTGTCGCTGGCGCGAGCACTGGTGATCGAGCCGCAGGTGCTCTTGCTCGATGAGCCGCTGGCCAACCTCGATCCACTCCTGAAGCGGCGCCTCACCAAGGAGTTCGCGCAGATCGTCAAAGACACCGATGTCACCGTGTTGTGGGTCACGCACGACCAGGACGAGGCGATCGTCGCAGCCGACCACGTCGCCATCATCCGAGAAGGCCGCCTGTCCGTTCACGGTTCGGCAGACGAGGTCATGGCGCTGCCGAACGACGAGTGGACCGCCGCATTCCTCGGTCTGGCACAGGCGCTCGAAGGCGTTGTGGAGTCCAGCGAGCAAGGGCTGCTGGCGATTCGAGCCGGCGAGACCGTGGTCTACGCCACAGGTGCGGCACAGGTCGGCGAGCGCGTGGTGTTCTCGGTGCGTCCGGAGGATGTCATGCTGTTCGAGCCCACGGCGCAGTTCCCCGCGTCCACCGCGCGAAACCGTATCGCCGCCAAGGTGATCGCGGTGGATCCGCGTGGCGCGTCGACCCACGTCATACTGGATCTTTGCGGCGCGGGACTTGCTGCTGCAGTATCGCGTGCTTCCGTTGCCGACCTTGGCATCGTGCCCGGGACTGACGTGCTGGCCGTGTTCAAGGCGACGGCAGTGCGTTGGAGGGTCGCCCACCGCAGCTGAAGTGTGCGTACAATCTAGAATCCGATACCGCCTGGCCGGCACCGGGCGGCAGATACACTCGGCTTAATCGGGTAAGGGACGTTTGTGACGACTCAGGCTCAAGTGCGTCTTCCTATCACGGCCGCCGTGCTGGCGGGCGGTCGCTCGCTGCGTATGGGCGTCGACAAGACGCTGTTGTCACTTGACGGCCGCACCTTGGTCGCTCGCGTCTGTGACGCCGTGGGCGAGGTCTGCGAAGCCACGGTCGTGGTGACAAACCGCCCCGAGGCGCTCGTCGAGGCGCAGCTCTCCAGCGACGTCGAGATCCTGCGCGACGAGGTGGCCTACCAAGGGCCGCTCGGCGGTCTGGCCACCGCACTCTCGCAGGCCAGGAGCGAGTGGGTCTTCGCCGTCGCCGCCGATATGCCCCACCTCGAGCCGGATCTCATCCGCGCGCTCTACGCCGCTCGCGGCGATGGCGACGTGGTGGTGCCGGTGACCGACAAGGGCCCCGAGCCCCTACTGGCGCTCTACCGAACCAAAGCATGCCTCGGCCCCGCGCACGAGGTGCTCGCCACCGGACGCCGCAGGCTCGTCGCCCTATTCCCGCAGGTCAAGGTGGTCGAGGTGCCCGTCGAGACGCTTCGCTCGGCGGACCCCGAGCTGCGCTCACTCCTCAACGTGAACACGCCCGCCGATCTCGCAGAGGCGCGCGAGGCGGTGCCGGAGTCCAAGCCCAAGCGCCAGCGCAAGCTCGAAGTCGTCGAGGTCGCCACGCGGCGCCACCGCACCATGCCCAGCGAGCGGCCGGTGACCATCCATCTCAACGATGAAGAGATCGCCACCGTCCAGGCAACGCCGCACGACCTCGAGGAGCTCGCAGTGGGCTTCCTGCTCGCCGAGGGGCTGCTGTCAGACCGCGAGGCGTTCAAAGGCGTCGACGCCGACGCCAAGCGAGGCTTCGTGTGGGTCACCTCTGCCGAGCAGGTCCCGGCTGACCTCGCCCAGCGCACGCGCTACCTCACCAGTGGCTGCGGCAAGGGCATGACGTTCGCCAGCGTGGGGCATGCGCGCGGGCTCGCGCCCATCGATTCGGAGCTGACCGTCTCGGCCGATGACATCTACGCGCTTGTTCGCGAGCTGGGTGACGCGGCGACCATGTACCGAGACACCGGCGGCATGCACGCGGCAGGCATCGGCAGGGGCGACAAGCTGCTTATCGCCCGCGAGGACGTGGGCCGCCACAACGCCATCGACAAGGTGCTGGGCCGCGCATGGCTCGACGGCGTGTCGACCCACGACGCGGTGCTGCTTGCCACTGGACGCTTGAGCTACGAGATGGCACTCAAGGCCGCCAAGGCGCGCATCCCCGTGGCGGCGTCTCGCAGCGCCGTCACCGATCTCGCCGCCGATCTTGCCGACGGCTTGGGCATCGCGCTCGCTGGCTACGTGCGCGGTGGCAAACTCACCGTCTACACGCACCCTGAGAGGGTGCTTACCGGGCAAGGAGGTCTCGCGTGACGCAGACCATGACCGTGGAGCAGGCGCGCGAACTCGTCTTCGAGCGGGTGGCAGCGCTACCTGCCGAGCAGATCTCACTGCTCGACGCACTCGGCCGCGTGCTCGCCGAAGACGTCGCCAGCGACATCGATGTCGCCCCGTTCGACAACTCGGCGATGGACGGCTTCGCGGTTCGCGGCGCCGATCTTGCCGGCGCGTCTGCGGACACGCCCGTCGAGCTCGACGTCGTCGCGCACATCGGCGCCGGCGACTGGTGGGATGGTGAGGTCGGTCCCGGCCAGGCCGCGCGCATCATGACAGGCGCGCCCGTACCCGCGGGTGCTGACGCTGTGGTCATGGTCGAGTTCACGCACCCCGCCGAAGGCGACGGCGGCATGGGCTCACGCGTCGCGTTCGAGCGCCTCATCAAAACCAGCCAAGCCGCCTGATTTCCG
>CAYXQU010000062.1:8711-9030 GCA_964467305.1 uncultured Eubacteriales bacterium | reverse complement strand
AGTCACATCCAGATTGGTGACGAGCCCTTCACGCTGGGTGGAGTTGGAGGTGACGTAGCCGCTCCATCCGGCACCCGACACGATGACGGGGCCAAGCCCCTCAGGCCGACCGACAAGCGGGTCACCGGTCGACTGGGACACGACCATGATCGTGTCATCGGCGAACCGGTTCTTGGCCAAGGCCACCACCTGATCGAGCGTTCCGAGCGCCCGTTTGCGTTGCTCCTCGGCGATCTCCTCGCTGACCTGCGGCTCGAACTTCGTGGCCCGGTAGGCATCGCCTGAGTCGAGCACGATCAGCGCCGGTCCATCCACCGCC
>CAYXQU010000062.1:6438-8701 GCA_964467305.1 uncultured Eubacteriales bacterium | reverse complement strand
AAAGCGACGGGATCGGTTGCGATGCCGAACGGCGCGTCGGGCTCTTCTCGGATGAGCTTCATTGAGACATCGCCCAGCGCGACGGTGCCATCGGCGTTCATGGCCGCAAGCGCTGCCGGTCGCACCTTGCGTTGTTCCGCGGTCACGTAGCCGACATCGGAGTTGCCCACCGCAGCGGTGATGCCGCCAGCGTGCTCGATGGTCTCGCCAAGGATTCCCAGAACCACCTCGAAGGAGCGCTCGGAGTTCTGTCTTTGCGTCATGGGCATACCGAGGAAGACGATGTTGCTCTCCCCCACCTCGACGCCGGTCGCCCGCTGGAACGCTTCGCCGGCGGTGCCAACCTCGTAGCGCTCGTCGACCATGTACGCCGAGGCCGCCGAGAACGACGGCACCGCCCAAGATCCCGCGGATATGGTCAGCGCTCCCTCGAGCGGTGAGGCTGGCTCACCGGGCTCACGCGTGCGGCTGCGCGCGTTGATGTCGCCCACGGCACCACTCTCGGCGAGCGCCCAGATGGTAGGTGTGACCTCCGGGGTGATGTCTTCCCACGTCAGATAGGGCGCCAGCACGATGACGACACGCTTCGTGCCCTGCTGCGCGGCCGCGAACGAAGGCGCCAGCAACGACAAGGCGATTGCGAACAGTGCGATGGATGTGGTGAGGAATCGTCTCATGCGGCCTCATGATATCCCATCGGTGGCGCCGCTTCTGTGTCGTGCGGGTGACGATGCGACATCGCAAGCCCCACACTCGGTCGGGGCACTGAGTGCTCGGTTACACTGGTCACGAGATGACGCGCGCCGTTTGCGGTGCAGCGACAAAGGCCCCTCGGACCCACCCGGAGGAGAAGAGATCAGCACCCCATCGATCGCGAGATCCACCCTCACGATGTCCACGGCCACAGCGCTGTCGCGCGTGACCGGGTTCGTGCGGATGTGGGCGACCGGGTTCGCACTGGGTGTGGGCTCGCTGCCTTCGGCGTACAACATCGCGAACAACATCCCCAACATGATCTTCGAGTTCGTGGCCGGCGGGATCCTCTCGGCACTGTTCATCCCGACTTTCATGGAGATCAAGGCCGAACGTGGCGAAGATGCGGCATGGCGATTCGCGAGTCATGTCTTCAATCTCGCCGTCTTCGCCTTGGGCATCGTGGCCGTGGCCGGGACCCTGTGGCCCGGGCCGTTCATCTGGACGCAGACGTTCCGCGAGTCGGGTGCCCACGCGGCAGAGGTGCGTCAGAGCGCGGAGCTGCTGTTCAGGTTCTTCGCGATACAGGTGGTGGTCTACGGGGCCGGCATGGTCATACAGGGGATGCTCAACGCGCAGAGACGCTACTTGTGGCCGGCCTTGGGACCTGTGTTCAACAACCTGGTCGTCATCGCGGCACTCATCGCCTACAAGATGCTCGTGCCCACCAACCCCGAACTCGCCCTGATCGTCTTGGCTGCCGGGACGACGCTGGGTGTCGTTTCGATGTTCGCCGTCATGATTCCGGACCTGATAAGGGGCGGTATCCGCTACACGCCGGAGTTCGGGCTGTCCGACCCGGCCGTGCGGCGGATGCTCATCTTGGCGGTGCCCACGATCATCTACGTGCTCACGAACCTTGTGGGCGTATCGTTCCGAAACGCTTCAGCGCTTGCGGTCAGCGAGGGCGGGCCCTCGATCCTCATGTACGCGTGGACCTTCTTCCAGCTCCCCTATGGGATCCTCGCCGTCGCGCTGGCGACGGCGGTGTTCACAGAGCTCGCCGACGCCGCCGGGCGCAAGGACATGGTCGCACTCAAGGCACACTTCAGTACCGGACTGAGGTCCACCGGTGCCCTGATGATTCCGGCTTCAGCCCTGCTGATCGCCTTGGCAGACCCGCTGGTATCGCTGTATCGAGTGGGCGCCTTCCAGGCCGAGGATGTTCCCGCGGTCGCGCAAGCCCTGCGATTCTGGTCGGCAGGGTTGCTCTTCTTCGCCTGCATGATGTTCGTGCTGCGGACCTTCTACTCGTTGAAGGACACGCGCACTCCCATGCTGGCGAATCTCGCACTGACCCCGGTCCAGATAGGCCTGTACCTGCTGCTCTCGACAGGCGTGGCGAGCTGGAAGGGAATCGGTGTGAGCGGTATCCCCATCGCAGACGGCGTGTTCTATCTGCTGCTGTTCTCGGTACTCGCGCTACTGATGCGCCGTCGCATTGGTGGCTACGACTTCCGCGGGGTCGTCTCGACGTTCGGGCGGATGGCGGTGGCGAGCATCCTCGGAG
>CAYXQU010000062.1:0-6428 GCA_964467305.1 uncultured Eubacteriales bacterium | reverse complement strand
CTCGGAGGAGCGGTGGCGTGGGGCCTGTCCGCTGCTCTGGCACCCGGGCAACCGGGTTTCTGGGGAGCCATTGTGCAGTTGGCCGCCGGCGGTACGGCGGGCCTGCTGGTCGTGTGGGGAGCAGCGCGGCTGCTTCGCGTGGACGAGATCGCGATCGTGGGACGTCTTGTGGGCGGCCTGGGCCGTCGCCTGGGCATGGGAAGGAACCGCTAGATGCAGATAGCCGCACTGATTCCCGCCTACAACGAAGCCGACAGGATCGCCGCGACGGTCGAGGCGACGTTGGGCATCGAGGGCGTGACGCGCGTCATCGTGATCGATGACTCCTCTTCCGACACGACCGCCGAACATGCCGAGAAGGCCGGCGCGAAGGTTGTGCGGTTGTGGAACAACGTGGGGAAAGGCGCTGCGCTTGAGGCCGGGGCGAAGCGCGTCGAAGACTGCGACATTGTGTTGCTGCTCGATGGCGACCTCGGCGACACGGCGCGTCAGGCTGCAGCGCTGCTCGAGCCGATCCTCGCCGGACAGGCGGACATGTCGATCGCCGGCTTCCCCGCGCCGTCGGGCAAAGCGGGCTTTGGACTCGTGAAGAACCTCGCGCGCTGGGGGATCCGCACAATGGGCGGCGGCTGGGAAGCCGGTGCGCCCCTGTCGGGACAGCGTGCGCTCACGGCGCAGTGTTTCGAGGCCGTCCGCCCCTTCGCGACGGGCTACGGTGTCGAGGTGTCGCTCACCGTGCGGGCGCTGCGCCGCGGAATGAGGCTCGTGGAGGTCCCAACCACCATGACGCACGCCGCGACCGGTCGAGACCTGGCGGGCTTCGTACACCGGGGTCGGCAGTTCACCCATGTCGCTCTCGCGCTACTGCGGCTGGCGTTCGAGCGCTAGTCGTGAACCCGGAGGGCCGACCGGTCAGCCGTGCCCGCTAGGGAATCGCGGGAAACGGCGCACTTGCCTGCTCGGCAAGCCCGTAGTAGCCGGGCTGCGCACCGGCGAGCAGCGCGACCAGTGAGTAGCGTCCCATCGACGTACCCAAAGTATCGATCGCCGAGAGTCCCGCGCCTGCCGAGGTAGCCGCAAGCCGGGAGGTCGAGTCGGGAGTCTGCGCCGCGATGGCCACGACATCGGTCTCTCCCATCCCTGCCGCGATGGCCAACGCGGTGGCATCCGGCTCGTCGCCCCACGAGGCGAGGTTGATGACACCCGCCGCCGCCATTCCCGGCTCGAGGCCTTCGACCGAGATGACATCCGCCTCGATGAGCCTCTCAGTCACAGGACGATCGGTGGTGGGCCCCTGCCACTCCGCCACAAGGGATGCCACGACGCTCGCCGTCACCTCGCTCGAGGCGCTCACATCAGCAGGGTCCGCCGGCTCGGAGACGATCGATGCCGCCCACTGGGCATCGGAGAGGGTAACCAGGATGGGGTTGCCTCCGGCAGCTGACACCGCGGTGCTCGCAGACTCACCGTCACCAGAGTCCGCCGGTGCGATCACCACGACGTTCTTGCCTACCAGCCGATCAGCCACCCATGCGTCCACCAAGACGTCGCTGAGCTCTGAGAGGCGCTCGTTGTCGGCCTCGAGCACCTCGTTGTCCGCTCGCAGCGTGGCGAACTCCCGCTGCAGTCCTTCCACAAGCGACCCCTGCTGTTTGTCGATCGTGCCGCGCTGGACCACGAGTCCGCCGAGCACGAGTCCGAGCGCAAGCGCGAGGAAGACCCCGACCAGCGATGCGATGTGATAGCGCAGGTTGTACATCAGGGCCTCCTATAGGACCTCAGAATCCGAGCCAAGCCCGAACGCGCAGCACGATGAGTTCGAGTAGCTGACGAACTTCCGGGCTGATCAGCAACACGGCGCTCATCACCACCAGGGCAGCGCCAACGAGCACGATCAGGTGTCGCGGACCAACCGAAGCACGGTACAGCTTGTTGACGCCCTTCGCGTCGACGAGCCGGGGCCCGACTTTGAGGCGGACAAGGAACGTCGATGCCATTCCCTTTCGCCCCTTGTCGAGGTACTCGACAAGATTCGCGTGAGTCCCGAGAGCCACGATCAGATCCGCGCCCGACTCCCATGCGAGCAGCAACGCGAGATCCTCGCTTGTAGCCGCAAGCGGCCATGTGAAAGCACCTTCTGACACACCCAGCTGCTCGAGTCGCTCCATGCCCGGCGCCCTGCCGTCCGCGTACGCATGTACGATGAGTTCGGCCCCGCTCGTGAGCGCAGAATCGGTCACCGAGTCCATGTCACCCACGATCACATCGGGCTTGAACCCGGATTCGATGATCGCATCGGCACCACCATCGACGCCTACGAGCACCGGTTTGAACTCGCGGATATAGGGCGCGAGAGCAGTGAGGTCTTCTTTGAAGTCGTAGCCACGAACGACAACGAGTACGTGGCGACCGTGGATGTCGGTCGTGATGGGGGGGACCCAGGTCTCATCGGTGAGGATCTCTCGTTCTTTCTCGAGATACTCGATGGTGTTGCGAGCGAACCGGTCAAGCTGGTCGCCCAAGCTGGCCTTGGCCGCTTCCATCTTCTGCTCCACCGCGGTGACCGACAACCTGACTCCGGTCGCCACGGTGGATCCTGCCAACCGCACCTCATCACCGACCACCTCGATGACGTCGCCTTCGGTAATGGCGCTCATCACTTCCGGTCCCACCGCATCGATGAGCGTAACGCCTCCACGGGTGAGCAACAGCGGACCGACGTTGGGGTAGGCCCCTGAGATCGATGGTGAGACGTTGACGACAACCTCGACGCCGGTGGCGAGCAGCGACTCGGCGCTCACCCGATCCATGTCGATGTGATCGATGATCGCCACGTCGTCGGCGCCCAAGCGCTTGACGAGGTCCTTGGTTCGTCTGTCGAGTCTCGCGATGCCTTGGTGACGCATACAACTCCAACGGTTTCTGAGCGCCTGCGATCAGCCGACGGTAGGGTCTTGGACCCGCGCTATCCTAGCATGCGGCTGTGTGTCAGCCATGGAGCCGACGTGAGCCTTCAGGCGGGCTCGGTCGACCTATCCAGCAGCTCACGAGCGTGCACGAAACCCGCATCGCTCTCAGTGCCTCCCAGCATACGCGCGATCTCGGCCACACGCTCCTGCCCGTCAACGCTGCGCACGGTGGTCGCCACGGTATCCCCCTCGATGGACTTGGTGACGACAAGGTGGGTATCGGCGAAGGCCGCGACCTGTGCAAGATGGGTCACCACGATCACCTGATGCGTGCGGGCGAGCGCTTTGAGCCGGGATCCCACCGCCGTGGCCGTCGCACCGCCGATTCCCGCATCGACCTCGTCGAAGACGAGTGTCTCCACACGGTCGGCAGACCCCAGTACGCTCTTCAGCGCAAGCATCACGCGGGACAACTCACCACCGGAGGCGATCTTGGCAAGCGGCCTCGTTGGCTGAGAGGGTGCCGGCGAATAGAGAAACGCGACTCTCGACGGACCCTTGTCGGTCCACGATTCGAACTCCAACGGCTCGAAGGCGACATCGAAGCGTGCACCATCCATGGCGAGATCTGCCGTCGCCTCCTTGAGAGCCCGGACGAACCCGGGTACCGCACCTTCTCTCAGGGACTGCAAACGCGCTGCAGAGTGCTCGAATGCATCGCGGGCCGCCTTCAACGCGCGCTGCGATTCTGCGAGCGACTCCTCGCCGCTCGCGGCGGCGCCGAGTATCGAACGCGACCCCTCGAGCTTGCCGATGACATCATCGAGACCCGGTCCGTGCTTCTTCATCAGCCCCGAGAGTGCCGCCAGTCTGGAAAGCGTCTGCTCGAGCGCTGTGGGATCGTGTTCGATGGTGTCTCGGTAGGCGCGAAGAGATGACCCGATGTCGTCGACGACCGGGAGCACCGCTTCGATCCTCTCGGCGAGTTCATCGAGGGCGGGGTCGATGCCCTGCTGTCGTGACAGCTCGCGCAACGCAGATGACAGCCGCTCTGAGGCCCCTGCGTCGCCCCGAATCAGCGTCGCTGCCTGCGAAGCCGCCTCATCGAGCCTGCCGGCGTTCTGGAGCGCCGGCAGTCGCGACCTGAGCCTGTCGTCTTCACCGGGCTGCGGGTCCACCTGCTCGATCTCCCTGACCACCCACTCCAGGTAGTCGGCCTCAGCGGTGGCGCGGGCTATACGCTCCTCGTGCATGCGGACCTCGTCGGCGGCCCGCTGCCAATCACGCCGTAGCGCTTGGTAGTCGGCGAGCGCAGACTCCGCTTGCTCACCCACCCACCGGTCGAGGTAACCCACATGAGTGGACGGCGACAGGAGCGCCTGATGCTCGTGTTGCCCGTGAAGGTCCACAAGGGGGCCCACGCGCGCGCCAAGTTCGCCCACCGAGGCGAGGTCACCATCGATGGCACACCTGCTGCGACCGTCTCGGGTCACCTTGCGCCGGACGACGATCTCGGTGCCCTGGCTCTGAAACGCGGCACTCACCACCATCTCGGCGGCTTGAGCCCGCACCGTCGACGAGTCGGCCCGCTCGCCAAGCAGCAGTTTGAGCGCACCCAGCAAAGCGGTCTTGCCGGCCCCGGTCTCGCCGGTCAGCACCGACATGCCCGGTCCGAACTCGAGCCAGACGTCTTCGATGAGCGCGAGATCGCGAACATGAAGCTCAGAGATCACGGCCTACCGCCCTCGAAGAACTCCGCCGAGACGGTCTCGTAGAAGTCCCGTCCGTCGAGCTTGACCAGCGACACGTCGCAGTCGCCGCGGCGCACTGTCACGCGCTCGATGCGTTGCCTGCACGGTCGGACGTCGCCATCGATCACGAGGCAGGCGTCTGAGCGAGAGTCGTCCGGAAGCGTGACCTCGACCACGCTGGCGGCATCGGTCACGATGGCCCGGGACGCAAGGGTGTGCGGAGCGACGGGCACGACCACCATGCCACCGAAGCCCGGAGCCACGACGGGCCCACCCGCCGAAAGCGCGTAGGCGGTCGAACCGGTGGCTGTCGCCACCACGAGCGCGTCTGCGCGCGTACTCATCACCTGGTGCCCATCGATTGCGAAGTCCACCGCCACCACCCGGCCCGATGTACCCCGAGCAAGTGCGATCTCGTTGAGCGCGCGGTAGCGCCCCACCACCCGGCCCTGCATCGTCACCTCGGCACGCAGAGTCGCTCGACGCTCGATGTGCGCGCGCCCCTCGAGCGCGGCCGTGACGGCGTCGTACATGTTCTGCGGCCTCGCGCCCGACAGGAAGCCCAGACGGCCGTACTTGACGCCCAACACCGGCACGTCGATCTCGCCCAGAAGGTGCACAGCCTTGAGGATGGTGCCGTCACCGCCCAACGCCACCACAAGCGAAGGCGTTTTGAGGTCGGCAGCAGAGACGGCGAAAACATCCAGACCGCACTCAGATGCATCGGTAAGCTCCAAGACGGGTTCGAGCGACTGCGGGACGCACCACTCGACGAGTTCGCGCGCGGCGGACAGCGCCTCATGGTTGCGCGTGTTGGGGACCACCAGAACCCTCACGTCAGCCCTCCCAGACTCTCATGTGCTGCGGTGACGACCTCTTCTGCACTCAGGCCGGTCTCGTCACCATGACTGCTCAGCCACAGCCAGAACTCGATGTTACCCTCGGGGCCCTTGATGGGCGAGAACGTCATGGACCTGACGAACAACCCCGCCTCATGCGCTGCCGCCTTCGCGGAATCGAGCGCTTCGGCGTGATCGGATGTGGTTCGGACCACACCCTTCTTTCCCACACGGCCCTTGCCCAGTTCGAACTGAGGCTTAACCAAAGCGACTATGTCACCAACGTCGCCGGCCAAACGGGCGAGCACCGGCACGATCAGCGACAGCGAGATGAACGAGACGTCGACCACAACCACATCGAACGGCGCACCAAGGGCTGCGAGATCCGCGTGGCGGATATTGGTCCGCTCGTGGACCGTCACGCGCTCGTCGGTTCGAAGCGACCACGCGAGTTGCCCATAGCCGACATCGACGGCCACGACATGCGCCGCCCCTGCCTGGAGCAGGCAGTCGGTGAAGCCGCCGGTGCTCGCGCCTACATCGATGGCACGTCGCCCGGCGACAGCGACTTCGAAGACCTCGAGAGCCCCGGCGAGCTTGTCGCCGCCTCGGGATACGAAACGCCGGCGCTCAGCTACGTGCACGACCACATCGGCGGCGACCTGTTCGCCCGGCTTGGTGACGGGCTTGTCGCCCACCTTGACCTCGCCGGCCAGAACCGCCGCCCTCGCCTTCTCCCGCGAAGGGAACAGGCCCCTATCGACCAGTAGTGCGTCGATGCGCTGTCGTGCCATCTCCCTGCGCTTTCGACAAGTCGGCTTGTGTACCGCCGCCGACACGATCCACATGGGCCAAGCGCCCGCTGACTGCGTCCGCCACGTCCTGAGGCGTCAGCCCCACGTCCGAAAGCAGCCGGGACATCGCCCCGT
>CAYXQU010000061.1:6938-9094 GCA_964467305.1 uncultured Eubacteriales bacterium | reverse complement strand
GCTCGGCTGCTGCAGGTCGTCGCCGTGCTCGAGCGCCGCGCCGGGCTGTCGTTTGCCGGCCACGACGTCTTGGTGTCGGTCGCTGGCGGGCTCAGGGTGTCCGAGCCGGCGGTCGACTTGCCGCTGGCGTTGGCGCTGGCTTCTGCGCGCAAAGACGTGCCCATTGCGCTCGATCTCGCGGCGTTTGGCGAAGTGGGCCTCACCGGTCAGGTTCGACCGGTCGCCCATGCGCAGGCTCGGCTTCGCGAGGCGCAGCGATTCGGCCTGACGCGCGTCGCCGCAGCGGTCTCATCGGCATCCAAGGTCAGCTCTGAGACGCTGCTGGAAGTGACGACGGTCGCGCGCGCCATCGAGGTCGCGCTCTGACGGGGCCTGTCCGCGCACCAAGTCACGATATCTGGCAGAATCGAGCCAACGATGAGAGGGGGTCGGGTTGGCTGACAGGCGCACGCTTCATGAGGTGATGGGTTCGGAGTTGCGCAAGGTCGCACCGGGCACGCTGCTTCGCGAGGGCCTCGACATGATGCTCTCCGGCCGGACCGGTGCTCTGATCGTCATCGGCGACCCGTCGACCATCGAACCGCTGTGCAGCGGTGGGTTCATCATCGACATGCCCTACACGCCGCAGCGCCTGTTCGAGCTTGCCAAGATGGACGGCGCGATCCTGCTCGACGCCCAGTGCGACCGCATTGTGAAGGCCAACGTGCACCTGGTGCCGGATCCATCGTTGCCCACAAGTGAGACGGGCATGCGGCACCGGACCGCAGAGCGCGTGAGCAGGCAGACGCAGGCTCTGACCATCGCCATCTCCCAGCGGCGCAACCGGGTCAACCTCTTCCTCATGGGTCGGCGCGTCACCCTCGACGACATCGAGGTTCTGCTCGCCAAAGCAAGCCAGGCGCTGCAGACCCTCCAGAACTACCGGCAGCGCCTCGACGAGATGCTCGAGCGGTTGACACTGCTTGAGTTCGAAGACCTCGTCACGCTGGGCGATGTGGCAGAGATCCTGGGGCGCTTCGAGATCATGCGCCGGGTCTCGCGCGAGGTTGCACGCTACACGGCAGAGCTGGGCAGCGAGGGTCGGCTGGTCAGCATGCAGTCCGACGAGCTGAGCGCCGGAGTCACCGAGCAGTACACCCTCGTCTTGCGAGACTACGCCGCTGATCCCGGGTTGCGTCATGTCGCGTCCATCCGGAATCGTCTGGCCGACCTGCCCCCGGAGCGTCTGCTCGAACCCGAGTCGATAGCCCACGAGCTTGGACTCGCCGCCGCCGAGCACGCCGAGGAACACCTGCGCGCCCGCGGCTACCGAGCGCTCTCGCAGGTCCCCATGTTGCCCGTCAGCGTGGTTGGCCGCATCATCGAGCGCTTCGAGACGCTGCCCAAACTCGCACGGGCTACCGTCGACGAGCTTGACGCCGTCGATGGTGTGGGTGAGCGCCGTGCGAAGGCGATCTCGAACGGCTTGGCTCGTGTCAGAGCGCACGTTTCGGTTTAGTCAGGCACAAAAGGGGCCGATGATACCCCTGTGCTACCATCGAAATCGATCCGGATCCGTTCATCTGACGGGGGGCGTCGCACTACACGCGCGACACCACGAAAGGGGGTGAGGGCGCTGCGGCCGAAGGCGCCGTAGTCGCCTCTACATGCTACAGGCAGTCATCCGTTTCCTGCTGGTCAGCGCGGGACTCCTGGGCGGGTACGTTGTCACCAAGGCGGTCGATTGGGGAGCGCAGCTTCCCGGACTCACCCAAACCTACGTCATCTTTCTGTTCATCATTCTCGGGGGAGCGATCGGCTACGTCTTCGGCGGCATCATGGGTAGAGAAGCGTCCGCTGCATGGGTTCGCGTCGAAACCAGACTCGCCGAGAAATCCGCGGTTGACCTGATACTCGGGACGATCGGCCTCATCGTGGGGCTGCTCGTCGCGTTCCTTGCTGCGCAGCCGTTGCGGTTGCTCCAGCCGCCCGGCTTCGCGATCGTGGTGATGGTGTTGCTCTCCATCGTCACCGTCTACATGGGCATCAGCGTCGCCTTGTCGCGTCGCCGAGAGCTGGCCGCTATCTTCCCTCAGCTGGCGCCCGCCGATCTCGTGGGTGCCGCCGACAGGCTGGTGGTGCTCGCGGCGGGGACAATCGCGGCCGAGGGCACCTTC
>CAYXQU010000061.1:0-6928 GCA_964467305.1 uncultured Eubacteriales bacterium | reverse complement strand
GCGTACGCGTGCCGCGCTTCGTGCTCGCGGAGCTCCAGACGCTCGCCGACTCCGCCGACGATGCCAAGCGGGCACGGGGACGACGGGGACTCGACTTGCTCACGGCACTGCCCGATGAGCTCAGCGTAGACATGATGGAGATCGACTACCCCGATGTCGCCGCTGTCGACGAGAAGCTCATGCGTCTGGCCACCGACTCGAACGCCATCATGGTCACGGTCGACTACAACCTCACGAAGGTCGCCCGCGTACGGGGTATCGAGGTCGTGAACTTCAACGAGGCAGCAGCCGCTTTGCGGCCAAGCTTCCTTCCGGGTGACTCGATCCGCATCAAGGTCGCCAAGGCCGGCAAGGAGCCCGGGCAAGGGGTGGGCTACCTGGAAGACGGCACCATGGTGGTGGTCCAAGACGGTCGGGATCTCGTTGGCAGCGATGCCGACGTCGAAGTCACCTCGGTTCTCCAGACCTCAGGCGGCCGGATGATCTTCGCGCGTCCGGCCTCTTCGGATGCGGAGGCCCAGTGATGCACGGCCAGGTCTGGGCGATCGTCGTAGCCGGTGGGGTGGGCGCGCGAGCGGGCCGCACGGGCGGCAAGCAGTTGGCCGCCGTCGCTGGCAAGCCTGTGGTCGCGTGGGCATTGGAGGCGATCGCCGCGAGCGCGGTCGACGGCATCGTGCTTGTGTGCCCGCCAAACGACCGCGAGCGTTGCGTTGCGCTTGTCGCCCAGACGCTTGGCGACACACCCCCGGTCATCATCGCGGGCTCCGGTGCCACGCGGCGCGACTCGGTCGCGTCGGGGCTTCGCGAAGTGCCGGCAGCGTGTGAAGTCATCGTCGTCCACGATGGCGCCCGCCCGCTAGTGACGCCAGCGATCATCGATGAGGCCCTCTCCGTCCTTCGCAGCAGCGAGGAGGCCGACGGGGTGGTGGTTGGGCACCCGTCCGTGGACTCACTCAAGCGTGTCACCGATGGCTGGATCACCGGATCGGTCGACCGCGCCTCGGTGTGGACCGTTCAAACCCCGCAGGTCTTCCGCGCCCGTGCGCTTCGCCAGGCGCACGAGTCGGCCATCGTCGACAGTGCCGATACCGACGACGCCGCTCTTGTCGAGCGGATGGGTGGTCGCCTCTTGCTACTCGAGGGGCCCCGAGACAACATGAAGGTCACGCTCCCGGAGGATTTCGTCTTCGTCGAGTCAGTGCTTGAGGCGCGTAGCGAGGAGGGGTAGCGGTGCGGATCGGTCTTGGATACGACGTACACGCGTTCACCACGGGACGGCGCCTCGTCTTGGGCGGTGTCGAGATCGAGCATCCTGAGGGTCTTGCCGGCCACTCGGATGCCGACGTGCTCACACACGCGCTGATGGACGCGTTGCTCGGCGCTGTCCGTGGCGGCGATATAGGGAAGCTGTTCCCCGACACCGACCCGCGCTTTCGTGGTGCCGACTCCATCGAACTGCTCAAAGAGGTCTACGCGTTCGTGCTCGACCGGGGTTATCGGCTGGCTGATGCCGACTGCGTCCTCGTGCTCGAGCATCCCAAGATCTCGCCATATCGCGAGCAGATGCGTGCGAACCTCGCCTCTGCAATGGGTGTCGACGTCGAGTGCATCGGGCTCAAAGCCACGACCACCGAGAAACTCGGGTTCGAAGGCCGTGGCGAGGGCGTGGCGGCGCAGGCCGTCGTCTTACTCGAACCCACGAAGACGACGCTTGACTCCTGATAGACTGTGGCGCAGCGGTCCAGAAGCGACCGCTTCACACACGACAGGGATGGTCCGCGAGTCTCCATGTTCGCTCGAATCGCCAACGACATACGTGCGGTCAAAGAGCGCGATCCTGCAGCCACATCGACGCTGAGCGTGCTGCTCAACTACCCGGGCCTGCACGCGCTGTGGATGCACAGGGTCAACCACTGGCTGTGGGGACACGGACGCGTGATCGTCGCGCGCCTGGGCTCACAGTGCGCGCGCTGGTTCACCGGCATCGAGATCCACCCGGGTGCGACCATCGGCGAGCGGTTCTTCATCGATCACGGCATGGGAGTCGTGATAGGGGAGACCACGGTGATCGGCGACGACGTGACACTCTACCAAGGCGTCACGCTGGGCGGCACCGGCAAAGAGAGCGGCAAGCGGCACCCCACGCTTGAAGACTGTGTCGTCGTCGGGGTGGGGGCTGCGGTCCTTGGCAACATCGTGGTCGGTCAGGGCAGCAAGGTGGGTGGCGGCGCGGTGGTCATCCAAGACGTGCCGCCCAACTGCACGGTGGTGGGCGTGCCCGGACGTGTGGTCGTGCGCTCGGGCGAGCGGGTCGACGCTGTCGACTTGCACCATGAAGACCTGCCCGACCCCGTGGTCGAGATGTTCCGTTGTCTGCAGCGGCGGATCGATCGCCTCGAGCGCGCATCCGAGCGTGTGGGTGACGGCGATGCTGAGGTGGGCTCGTGCCCCGTGGACGATGGCGAACCCATCTCGGTCGAGTTCGAGGGTGGACACTGGGAGATCTGATGGCCGCTTGCGAGCGGCTCTGTTGGCGGAAGGGCACACATGCGCGTCTACAACACCCTGTCGAGGGCCAAAGAGGAGTTCGTCCCCAAAGAGCCGGGGAAGGTCTCCATCTACGTCTGTGGGCCCACGGTCTACAACCACATCCACATCGGCAATGCCCGTACGTTCCTCTCGTTCGATGTCATCCGGCGCTACCTCTCGTGGCGCGGGTTCGAGGTCACCTTCGTCCAGAACATCACCGATGTCGACGACAAGATCATCAACCGGGCGAACGAGGAAGGCCGGCCCGCCGCAGAGGTGGCGGCAGAGTACACCGAGGCGTTCGTCTCGGCGATGCGCAAGCTGGGGGTCGAGGATCCCACCGTCCGCCCCAAGGCCACCGAGACCATCCCCGAGATGATCGACATGATCGAGCGCCTCATCGCAGGCGGAAACGCCTACGAACTCGACGGTGACGTGTACTTCTCGGTGCGCAGTTTCCCCGACTACGGGAAGCTGTCCGGCCGCGACATCGACGAGATGCGCTCAGGCGCGCGTGTCGAGGTCGACGATCGCAAGCGCGACCCGCTTGACTTCGCGCTGTGGAAGTCGGCCAAGCCCGGCGAGCCGCACTGGCCCAGCCCGTGGGGCGAGGGACGTCCGGGGTGGCACATCGAGTGTTCGGTCATGTCCGAAGGTGAGCTGGGGCTGCCGTTCGATATCCACGGTGGCGGTGCGGACCTCACGTTCCCGCATCACGAGAACGAGCTCGCGCAGTCCGAGGCGGCCACCGGGCTGCCATTCGTGCGCTACTGGCTGCACGGCGGCATGCTGCAGGTCAACGCCGAGAAGATGTCGAAGTCGCTGGGGAACTTCCTGCTGCTCAAAGAGGTCCTCGAACGCTATTCGGCATCCGTCATCCGGCTGCTCATGCTCCAGACGCATTACCGTAGCCCGCTGGACTTCTCGGATTCGCGGCTCGACGACACCACCAGTGCCTTCGAGCGGCTTGAGAACCTCGTGCGCAACCTGCGGTGGGCGCGCTCGCTCGAAGCGTGCGGCGTGGGGGCCCCGCAGGAGGTGTGCGGCGGCCTGAAGCTGCACATCTCGGCGGCGCGCGACAAGTTCGTGGCCGAGATGGACGATGACTTCAACACCGCCGGTGCACTCGCCGCGGTCTTCGAACTGGCCAAGGCCGCCAATGTGTTCCTGGCCGACTACCAATCGGAGTTCTGTGAGGACGACAAGGTCACCTTGCTCGACGCCGAGGCGACGGTCGTGGAGTTGCTCGGCGTCTTGGGCATCGTGATCGCTGATCCTCAGGACGCCGCGTACCCCGATGAAGTCGTCGCGCTCGCCGCCGAAGTGGCCGGCTTCAGGGGCACCGACCCATCGGAGGCCGTCGAGGCCCTGATCGCCTGCCGCGCAGCTGCACGTGCCGAGAAGCAGTGGGCCCGCGCCGACGCCGTGCGAGACGGGTTGGCTGCACTGGGCTTCAGCATCGAAGACACCCAGCAGGGCGCCCGAGTCATCTACGCGGGCTGACGCGCATGATGCTGGAAGGGCGCAACGCCGCGATCGAAGCGCTCCGTGCGGGGATGCCGCTCAAGCGCATCGTGCTCGCTGAAGGCCTCAAGCCCGATCGCGCGATCGACGATGCTGTGCGGATGGCGCAGCGCGCCGGGGTGGCGGTCGAGTCGCGTCCGCGAAGAGATCTGGACCGTATGAGCGAGCGCGGTGCGCATCAGGGCATCATCGCCGAGGCAAGACCGTTTCGGTACCAAGAACTCTCAGCGGTACTCGACGCCACCCGAGGACAGGATCCGTCGCTCATCATCGCTCTCGACCACGTCACCGACCCGGGCAACTTCGGCGCCATCGCCCGGACCGCGGAAGTGGTGGGTTCGGCATGTCTGATCACGACCAAGAGACGAAGCGCCGCGATCACGGCTGCAGCGTGGAAGTCGGCTGCGGGCGCGCTGGCGCACGTACCCGTCGTGCAGGAGCCCAATCTGGTGCGTGCTCTCGAGACGTGCAAAGCGGATGGGTACTGGATCGCGGGTGCTTCGGAACGCGCGCATACAGACCTGTGGAGATCGCCGCTCGAGGGGCGGATCGTCTTGGTCATGGGCTCTGAGGGCGAGGGCCTGGCCCGGCTGACCGCCGAGACGTGCGACTTCTTGGTGTCGCTGCCCCAAGCCGGGAAGGTGGGATCGCTCAACGTCGC
Organism: uncultured Eubacteriales bacterium; assembly: GCA_964467305.1. GTDB lineage: Bacteria > Actinomycetota > Coriobacteriia > Anaerosomatales > PHET01 > CAVPCY01. The sequence goes on along the minus strand of CAYXQU010000061.1, from coordinate 2,214 downwards.
GCAAGCCACCACGGCCATCGCCTACGAATGGCTTCGCCGGAGTCGTGACGGGACGTGACCCGCAAGGTACTCATCGTGGACGGATACAACGTCATCAGGCTCACGCCGCCCTATCGCGATCTGGCCGATGACGACCTGGAGTCCGCCCGCGCTGCGCTCGTCTCCGATGTGGCGGCGTATGCGGCGGGGGAGTGGGATGCCTTCGTCATCTTCGACGGGGGTGGCAACCCGCACTCAACGGGAGAGCCGCATGAGGTCGCCGGAGTCCGGGTGATGTTCTCACGGGCCGGTCAGGATGCGGACACTGCGATCGAGGCGCTATCTCGCCGCCACCGCGAGTCCGGCGATGCGGTCGAGGTGGTGACGAGCGATGCGCAGACGCAGTGGGCCGTGTTCGGTCGCGGCGTCGTGCGCAGATCCTCGGCGGAGTTCGCATCGGACCTTCGCGACGAGGATGCGCGTTGGCGCGAGCACACGCCGCTGGGGCGCACCAAGATCACGCTGGCCGATCGGATCGATGCGTCCATGAAAGACAGGTTGTCCCGGTGGGCACGCGGGCTTGAGTGACGCTTGTCCGCATTAAGACGCCGTCCATCCCAAACAGCGATAGGGAACTCCGCGAGTAGCTTGACCTTCATTGAACGTCAAGCTACGTTCACGAACAAGCACAGTGGATTCAGCAACGACGCTGAGCCACATGCTCGTCCTCCCTTCCGTCAGGAGGGTGCGATTCAAGGGGGTATCGCGTTGGACGAACGTGGGCAGGCGGGTGCGCGACACTCGCATTGTATGCGCGGGCACGACGTCGATCTCGTGGTTGCGGCCAGGGACGGGGACCAGCTGGCCAGCTGCGAGTTGGTGAAGCGTTACCGCGCGCTCATCCGTTGCAAGGCCCGCCTCTACTACTTCGCCGGTGCGGACCGCGACGATGTCATCCAAGAGGGGCTCATCGGCCTGTTCAAGGCCATCCGCGACTACGATCCAGCGCGCGAGGCAGGATTCCATTCCTTCGCCGAGCTGTGCATCACCCGTCAGATCATCACCGCCGTCAAGGCGGCCACCCGGCGCAAGCACGCGCCCCTGAACGGATACGTCTCCCTGTCCGGCCCGGTCTGCCCCGACGAAGAGGGCGAGCGGCTGCTTTCGGACATCATCGCCGCGCGCGAGGTGTGCGATCCGGCCCAGATCGTTCTGGGCGCATGGGAGACCGACTTCATCCGCGATGGCGTCGTCGAGTCGCTCTCGGGTTTCGAACTCGATGTATTGCGCCTCTACACTAGCGGCAAGTCCTACATCGAGATCGCCGAGAAGCTCGGGCGTCACACGAAAGCGGTCGACAACGCGCTTCAGCGTGTGAAGCGCAAGATGGAGGTCCAGATCAAGCGCTGCCACGCGTGCTGAGCATCTGGCAGGTGGGGCGCGCTCGCGCTACACTGCTTCGAGCTCGCTGGCGTGGCGCAATTGGTAGCGCACCTGACTTGTAATCAGGCGGTTAGGGGTTCGAGTCCCCTCGCCAGCTCCACACGTCATCTCTGTGCCGGCTCGCGCGATCGCGCGGGCCGTCCGCGTCTTGAAGCGCCGGCAGCCCCAAGCCCTAGAGCTCGTGAGGCGCTCGCGGCTCCTGCTCGGCGTCCCACAGCAGTTCGGCGACTTCGATTCCCGCCGAGATGTTCTTGAGCTGGAACGTACCGTGCGAGTGGGTCTCAAGCGCACTCGTGTCGACCGAGAGCATCTGGGCATCCAGGAAGATCTGGCCACCGTCGGCGAGGTTCATGATCCGTGCCGCCAGGTTGAGGCCGGCGCCTATGAACGGGCGACCGCTCTTGTCGAGCACCACCTCTCCGCGTGCGACACCCACGCGGACACTCATGTCGCGACCGTCGTGTGCGCTCTTGTTGTGAGCATGAAGTGCCTGCTGCATCGCCTTGGCGGCCTCGAGGGCGTCAAACGGGCTGTCGAACGCGGCGACAAGCCCGTCCCCGCCGGTGGACTTGCCGCGGCCTCTGTGGGTCTCGATGATGGGTAGCAGCAGATCGCGATGGCGCTGGATCGCCTTGGCGGTCTCCAGGCTGCCGTCCTCCTCGGTCATCTGCGAGAACGATTTCATGTCGGTGATCAACACGACCTTCGTCGTCGTGTGCTGCGTGGCCAGACGCTCCTCGGCGGTTGCGATGAGCTGCAGCAGCTCGTCGCAACCGCCGAGGAGCGTCTGGC
>CAYXQU010000060.1:0-9094 GCA_964467305.1 uncultured Eubacteriales bacterium | reverse complement strand
GAAGAACGACACCTCGACGGCGGGCACCCCCCACCGGCGCGTCAGCCCGCTCGCGACGTTGATGAGCGCGCGGCTGCACACCACCGCAGACGCCTTGGCGCAGTGCGCCCAGCGAATCTCCTCAAACGACGCGTTACCGGTGAGGCGCGACAGGACACGGATCCCACTCTCGCGCAGCAGTGGCTCGACCAGGTCAAGATCGCCTGCAACGTTGTACTCGCCGATCAGCGTGATGTCGGTTGGCGTGGTACACACCGGCTCAGCGGTGCCTATGACGTGCTCGAGCAGGGTCTCTCCGGCGATACGGTTGCCCAGGTTCTTCGGACCCACGAACCCCGGCGAACTCACCGGGATCACCGGAACCCACAGCTCAGCCGACAGCCGCTTGCACGCCGCGTCGATGTCCTCGCCAATGAGCCCGGTCACACAGGTGGCGTACACGAACACCGCCTTGGGCTGCTCGGCTTCGACGACCTCGCGCACCGTCGCCTCGAGTCGCTTCTCGCCTCCGTAGATGATGTCGAGTTCCTGGATGTCTGACGTGAATCCGCGCTTGTGGAACTCGCCTGCCGAGGAATGCACGCCGCGACCTTCCCATGCGTTGCCGCAGCACGCGATGGGACCGTGGACCACATGCGCGGCATCGGCGATGGGCATCAGCACGATCGCCGCACCATCGAACGCGCAGCTCTCTCCGCCACGAGACCGGCACACCTTGTGGGCTGCCTGCGTCGCGCAGCCGTCGGCGAGCAGTCTGTCGAGATTGATGGACATGTTCCGGCTCGCCCCCTCGCCTCTCGCTAGCGGACCAGGTCGAAGCTGGGCGTGTTGGCGGCCATGGACTTCCTGTCCATCTCGTCGAGCAGAGTGTTCACGATCTCCATGAGCAGGTTGGTCGCACCCTCGTAGCCCAGGATCGTGCGCTTGTAGAGGTGGTGGCGGTCGAACAGGGGGAAGCCCACGCGCACGAACGGGGTGCCGGTGTCCTTCCAAAGGAACTTCGCGTTCGACGGGCCCACGAGTACATCGACTGGCTCGGTGAACATGAGCGAGCGCAGGTGCCACATGTCCTTCTTGTTCCATACCGTGGCCTCGTCGCCGAAGGGCGATGCGGCGAGCATTTCCTCGGCGGCCTTCTTGAACTTCTTGTCGCCGTTGGTGCACACGATGTGAACCGGCTTCATGCCTGTCTCCAGAGCGAAACTGATCAGCCCCAGGAGCACGTCGGGATCGCCCACCATCGCCAGGCGCTTGCCATGGATATAGGGATGCGAGTCCACGATGGCGTCCACCGCGCGGGAACGCTCAGCCTCGATGGACGCGGAAACGCACGAGCCGGTGAGGCGCACGATCTGGTCGAGGAACGCGTCGGTGGCGCCGATACCGATGGGCTCGACCACCGTGACGTACTCCTGAGCGCACTCCTTGAGCAGGTAGTCTCCGGTCTTGACACTGGCGGCCCGCTGCAGCGACACCGTCGCCTTCGCGTTGACGGCTTGCGCGGCATCGGCCAGCGTGGTGCCCCCTTCCGGGTACAGCTCATAGGTGCCGGTGTTGCCCGAGTCGACCACATCGCTGTGGTCACCCAGCAAGGTGAAGTCGACGCCCATCTCGGTAAGCAGCCGCTTGATCTCGCGTAGGTTGCCCGAGTAGCCATCGAAGCCGGTGATGATATTGATCTTCTCGGTCTTATCGCCGGGCTGAGCGAGCTCTTGCAAGATGCCTTTGAGCATCACGTCGTAGCCGTTGAGATGGCTTCCCGAGAAGCTCGGCGTGTGCGCGTAGGGAACCGGCACGTCTTCGGGGATGGCACCTTTGGACTTCGAGGTCTTGATGTAGGCCTTGAGGTCGTCGCCGATGACCTCGGCCATGCAGGTGGTCGACACGGCGAGCATGTCGGGCTTGTAGAGGGCATACGCGTTCTCGAGACCCTCGCTCATGTTCGACAGCCCGCCGAAGACCGCCGCATCCTCTGTCATCGAGCTCGACACCGTGGCGATGGGCTCTTTGAAGTGGCGCGACAGGTGGCTTCGAAAGTACGAGGTGCAGCCCTGGGAACCCTGCACGAACGGCAGCGTGCGCTCGAATCCCAGCCCGGCGAGCACCGCGCCCAAGGGCTGACACGCCTTGCACGGGTGGATCGACACAGCCTCGCGGGCGAAGTTCAGCTCGCGGTACTCCTCGGTCTGCGTCCACGCCGAGACGCGCGCGACCTCAGAGCTGTCGGACGGGTTCTCGAACTCCCTCTTGCGCTCGAACTGCTCTTGGTACTCGGGCTGCGAGAACAGGTCGTTGTGATCCCTGATTTCCATTCGAGTCTCCTTCTCAGCTCGCGCGCTCGATGGCGCACTCGGTGGCCGAGCCGCTGCGCACGAGGCCCCACACCGGGCTGTTGACGGTCATGTCCATGTCGCGGGCGAAGATCTTGAAGCCGTCGAAGCCGTGGTACGGGCCGGAGTAGTCCCACGAGTGCATTTGGCGGAACGGGACGCCCATCTTGTGGTAGGCGTACTTCTCCTTGATGCCGGAGCCCACGAGGTCGGGCTTGAGGCGCTTGGTGATCTCCTCGAGCTCGTAGGGCGTGGCATCGTCGACGATGATCGAGCCCTCGGCCATGAGCGGATAGGTGCGCTTGTACTCGTCGTTGTGGCCGAATTCGTAACCCGCGGCGATGATCTCCATCCCCAGGTCCTCGTAGGCGCCAATGACGTGGCGGGGGCGCAGGCCGCCCACGTACAGCATCACGGTCTTGCCCTCGAGCCGCGGCCTGTACTGCTCGATGACCGCGTCCATCTCGGGCTTCATCTTGGCGATGAGCGCCTCGGCGTTGGCCTTGATGGTGTCGTCGAAGTTCTCCGCGATGCGACGGATCGACTCGTAGATCTTGGTGGGGCCGAAGAAGTTGTACTCCACCCACGGGATGCCGTACGCCTCTTCCATATGGCGGCAGATGTAGTTCATCGAGCGGTAGCAGTGGATGAGATTGAGCTTGGCCTTGGGCGCGTTGGCGAGCTCGGAGAGCGCCGCGTCACCGGTCCACTGTGCGATGACCCTGAGGCCCATCTGCTCCAAGATCCGCCGAGAAGCCCACGCATCTCCACCTATGTTGTAGTCGCCGATGATGGTGACGTCGTAGGGCGTCGTCTCGATGGGCGTGGCCTGCTTGTCGAAGACGTGATCGCGGATCGCGTCGTTGGCGATATGGTGGCCCAGCGACTGCGACACACCGCGAAAGCCCTCGCAGCGCACGGGCACGACCGGCAGACCCAACTCGGTGGTCTTCTTCTTGGCGACAGACTCGATGTCGTCGCCGATAAGCCCCACCGGGCACTCACTTTGGACCGAGATGCCCTTCGCCAGCGGGAACAGCGCGTTGAGCTCGTCACAGATCTTGTCGAGCTTCTTGTCGCCGCCGTAGACGATGTCGCGCTCCTGGAAGTCCGAAGTCACGTGCATCGTCCCGAAGGCATCGACACCGGTCTCACCGTTGTAGTAGTTGCGACGCGACCAGTTCGAGTAGTGCCCGCAGCCAACGGGGCCGTGACTGATGTGGACCACGTCTTTGACCGGGCCCCACACCACACCCTTCGATCCCGCGTACGCGCAGCCGCGAACGGTCATGACGCCGGGCCGCGACTTCACGTTGCTCTTCACCGCGCAGGTCGAGCAGTCGCTGGGGTCGTTGGGCTTGATGTGCTTCGCGCGGTCCTTGCGGGTTTTCTCGGGATAGACCTCGAGCATCTCGTCGATGAACTTCTGCGTCTGGTTGATCTTCGCCGATGGGGTCGTCATCGCTATGCCACCGCCCCGGCATCCTCGACGATGTCGGCTTCCATGATGCCGAACTCCATGAGCAGTTCCTCGAGCTCGTCTTGGGTGATGGGCGTGGGGATGACGAAGTGCTCGTTGTTGGCGATCTTCTGCGCCAGTTCGCGGTACTCATCGGCTTGGGTGTGGTCGGGGTGGTACTGAACCACGGTCTGGCGCCTGAGCTCGGCTCGCTGAACCTCGTTGTCGCGGGGGATGAAGTGGATCATCTGCGTGCCCAGCTTGCGCGCAAGCGCTTCGATGAGCTCGTCCTCGCGGTCGGTGTTGCGCGAGTTGCAGATCAGACCACCCAGACGCACACCGCCGGACTGCGCGTACTTGAGGATGCCCTTCGCGATGTTGTTGGCCGCATACATCGCCATCATCTCGCCCGAGGTCACGATGTAGATCTCTTGGGCTTTGCCCTCGCGGATGGGCATCGCGAAGCCGCCGCACACGACGTCACCCAAGACGTCGTAGAACACGAAGTCGAGGTCCTCGGTGTAGGCGCCCTCCTCTTCGAGGAAGTTGATCGCGGTGATCACTCCCCGCCCGGCACAGCCCACGCCGGGCTCGGGGCCTCCCGACTCCGCGCACTTGATGTCGCCGAACCCGACCTGGAGGACCTCTTCGAGCTCGAGCTCCTCGACCGAACCGGCCTCACGCGCCATGTCCATGACGGTGTTTTGCATCTTCTGGTTCAAGATCAGTCGGGTCGAGTCCGCCTTGGGGTCACAGCCCACGATCATGACGTGCTTGCCGGCCTCGGCCAGCGCAGCCACCGTGTTCTGTGTGGTAGTGGACTTCCCGATACCACCCTTGCCATAGATCGCTATCTGTCGCATGTCTTGGCTCCTCCTGTCGTCTTCGTGACGGCTGAAATACCGTGAGATGGCCCAAGAGAAGCGCAACGTGTGTGCCAACTACAACACATGCTTTGACCTGCGGTTATTAGGTCTGGTGCCATTCGCTGACCGACGCTAACGTGACGTGCGCCAACGAAAACGTCGCGAGGTTTCCGGTGCGTTTCAGCTTGCTGGGAACGGTGTCTCCAAGGGTTTGGGCGTTCACCACTCGAGCGTGCGGCGTTCACACGGTCTTCCCATCGGCAGTCGATAGTCAGTGGTGTCGGATTCGACAAGACGACAGAGACGAAAGGAAGGTTGAGACCAATGAGAAAAGGACGCATCGCATCACTTGTGATCGCGGCGCTGGTAGCCGGAGTCGTGACCGGCAACGTGGTCAGCGGTTACGCGGCGACCACCGAGACGCCCGCCACCACGACAGCGGCGTCAGGAATGGGTCTTCGGCTTGGCACTGCGATGAGGGACGCCGGAGCGCGGCTTGCCGACATCGTGGCCAAGCTCACCGGGATGCCGGTGGACGAGGTGCAGGACCTGCGCCAGGACGGTACGTCGTTCGCGGACATCGCCGCCAAGAAGGACATCAGCGCCGAGAAGCTCGTGGATTCGACCCTCGACGCTCGCAAGGACGTCTTGGACTCGCGTGTCAAAGACGGCTCGCTCACCCAGGACCAAGCAGACGCGGCCATCGATCGCATGACCGACCGAGTCACCGAGCGCGTCTCCTCTGAAGATGCCGGTTGCACCGGTGAGGGCGGCGGCGGCCAGGGTATGGGCGGCGGTCGCGGCAAGGGCGGCGGTCGCGGCATGGGTCGCGGAGCGGCTGAAGGCCAGTAGCGTGTCGGGTCCGACTCTTGGATCTCGCCGGGACGAGCACCGATTCGGTGCTCGTCCTTAGGCTGTCCGACGCCGCCATCGGGCGGCGGAAGTCGCCGATGCGTTAGGCTGGACGCACCGGTCGTGTCAGGAGGTAGGTAGTGGCCAAAGTACTCGTGGTCGATGACAACCCGAAAATCGTCGAGGTGCTCGCCGAGTACCTGAGGTCCGACGGGCATGAGGTGCTTGAGGCGGGCGAGGGCACGGGTGCCCTTGAAGCTGCCGAGTCTCAGCGCCCGGACATAGCGCTCGTCGATGTCATGCTGCCGGGAATCGACGGGCTGGAGCTGACGCGGCGCTTTCAGGCGCTGGGTGTCCCCGTGATCTTGGTGACCGCACGCTCAGATGAAGTGGACCGGCTGGTGGGCCTGGAGCTGGGGGCAGACGACTACGTGACCAAGCCCTTCTCGGCACGCGAAGTGGTCGCGCGCGTGAAGGCTGTCCTGCGTCGTTGCACCCGAGCCGACGAAGCGCCCACCACGCTGTCTGTGGGCGACATCCGCATCGACCGGGAGCGCCGCGAGGTCCGCGTCGCCGGCGATGTCGTCGATCTCACGCGCACCGAGTTCGACCTCCTCGTCACGATGGCCGAACACCCGGGCAGAGTCTACTCGCGGCTGCAGTTGCTTGAGGCGGCCTCCGGTGACGCCTACGACGGCTACGAGCGCACCATCGATGCACACATCAAGAACCTGCGTCGCAAGCTGGGCGAGGACTCACGCAGCCCCCGACACCTGCGCACCGTGATCGGCGTGGGGTACAAGCTCGAGGCCGCGCAGTGATGAAGCGGGTCACGCTCTCCTTCCAGATATTCCTCGCCATCGTCGCGGTCGCGCTGGGCACCGCAGTGACCGTGGGCCTGTTTGCGCGTGGCGCGCTCTCCTCGGCGTTCGATGCCTACCTCTCGGGGCTGCCCAGCCGTGGCGCCCAAGGCCGGGGAATGGGCAGAATGATGCTGGGTGCCGCCGAGCAGACCTTCATCTCGCGAGTCGATACGAGCGTGGTCATCGCCGCCGGCGTCGCCGTCATGGCGGCCACGATCTTGGCGCTCGCACTGGCCGCGTACCTCAACCGCCCACTGCGCCGGCTTGAGGCGGCCGCTGAAGAGCTTGCGGCAGGCGAACTCGACCACCGCGTTGAAGCGAACGGACCAGCGGAGGTCGCCGCCATCGGAGACGCCTTCAACCGCATGGCCGACTCGCTCGAAGAAGCAGAAGCACTTCGTCGCAGGCTGGTAGCGGACGTCGCCCATGAGCTGCGCAACCCCATCGCAGCGGCGCGCCTGCAGGCCGAAGGCATGGCCGAGGGGGTCTTGCCCGCCGACACGAACCGCCTGGAGTCGCTTGTCGAAGATCTCGAGCATCTCTCGACGCTCGTCGACGACCTGCAGGAGCTCGCGGTCGCAGAGGCCGGCAGGCTGACCTATCACATGGACCTGGTGGACGTGGCGGACCTTGTGGCGCGCGAGATCGAACGAGCGTCAGATGGCGCGCCTGCCGGGGTGGCCGTCACCGCCAAAGGGGTGGACACCGAGGCGCTCGCGCATGCCGACGAACGCAGGCTCTCACAGGTTCTGCGCAACCTGCTCTCCAACGCGGTACGACATACCTCGACAGGCGCCGTCACCGCCCACATCGACGCCTCCGCCGAGACGATCCGCGTCTCGGTGACCGACACCGGCGAAGGCATCGCCGCAGAGGATCTCCCCCACATCTTCGAGCGCTTCTTCAGGGCCGATACAGCTCGTGCCAGCCACACGGGCGGCGCAGGGCTGGGGTTGGCCATCTCGCGCAGCATCGTGCGCGATCACGGAGGCGAGATGGGCGCGACGAGCGAACCAGGACGCGGAACCACGGTGTGGTTCACCGTGCCAGCTGCTCGCGCACCGCATCGAGTGACGTAGCGTACGCCGCGAGATCCTCGGCACTCGTGAGGCCGCCATCATCGCAGATGATCGTCGCGCCCGCGGCCGCGAGGTTTGCCGCGAACTCACCAGCGCTGCACGCTCCCTGCCGGTGGAGATCTTGATCACGCAGGCCGCCCATGGGAATCATCCCCGCTGCGCGCACCGAGTCGAATGCGGCGGCAGTCCCCACATCGTTCGCCACAGCGACATGCACCGCCGAGAAACCCGCATGCGCGAGTGCCACATGCATCGCCCGGATATCCCCATCCGAATGGAATGCAACGGGTAGGTCAGTCGATCGCACGGCACTGCGATAGTGCGGCACAAGCGCCTCATGCACGAAGTCCGGAGCGACCAGCCACCCGACATCCGACGCAAGCTCATCGGCGATCAACACACCCACGGCACCTGCGACCGCTCCCGCCCTGATCTGCGACAGAAGCCTGCCGGCTTCGGCTGCGAGCACCGCACCCAGTGCCTCGGGGTCCGCCGCCGAAAGCCTGATCGCCTCGGACCAGCCGTTCAGGCGAGCCGCTCCCGAGAACACACCGTCCACGGTCCATACCGCAGCGACGTTGACGCTCGACAGCGCCCGTACCATGCCCGCAGCATCGGGCTGCCGGGCCTCGATGAAGACGAGATCGAGCCCCAGTCCCGACGCGATCCGCGCCAACGCGCCGCCGGCGTTCGCGCCGTGCGCTTCGTCCACGAGCGCATCGATCGCGCCGGGGGGGAGCCAGGTGAGCCCGTAGGCAACGCCGTCGTGAGATCCCCGCAGCATGGCAGCGACGTTCATGAGCCCCATCACACCACCCCATCGGAGTAGGCGTCCCAGACACGTGTCGCCTCTGCTGACCAGAATCCGGCAGCATCGCTCACATCCCTGCCCAGCCGGTCGCGTGCGAACGCGAAGTAGCCCTCGCCCGGCATGCCAGTGTCTTTGCGCACCACGAGCGAAGCGATCATCACGCCCTTCTCGGCGTCGATGGACTCGTCGACCTCGCCCAACAGATCCATCAGGGCACCGGACCGGGCAGAGAACCGGCCTGCGAACGCCACCGCGGCCGCGTCGGCATAGGTGACGGTCGAGCGCTGCTGCGCCGCAGCGACCAGAAGCGACAGCAATCGTTCGCGTGCGTGGCTCCACTCCTGTGTGGTCATCCCCCACCGACGGTCTGTACCTGCCATCACAAGCGGCCCTTTCGCCGGCCGGAAGCTGAACTCACCCCCGTATCACTTTCCCACAACGCACAACGACCCGCACACTGCCACAAGGCGGCGTACGGGTCGAAAGAGACGGCCGGACCGCTATCGCGTGTCCGGCCGGATCGAAGACTGGTGGAGGTGGCGAGAATCGAACTCGCGTCCACAATAGCCCCCCGGGAGGCATCTCCAGGCTCAGTCACCGGATGAGTCTCGGAGACGTGTGCTGTCCGGTGACCCGCTACGCACGCTCCATGGCGGTTCAGTCTTTCACAGCGCTATACCGCCCACGATCGCTGTGGCAGTCCCCTGAGTTGCGTCTTGCCGGTAGCGGGGACATCTACCGGGTCGACGTCGCTGGCTATTTAGGCAGCGAGAGCGTAATCAGTGTCGACGCTTGAGCGTCTGTACCCCTGTTTAACGAGGCGAGGAGACCTCG
>CAYXQU010000059.1:0-9141 GCA_964467305.1 uncultured Eubacteriales bacterium | reverse complement strand
ACACCGGGGATGAAAAGGCCGTGCGCGAGGCGATGGAGCTCACCGACACCGCGCACCTTGCCGACAAGCCCGTCGACGCGCTTTCAGGCGGCGACCTGCAAAGGCTGGTGTTCGCTCAGGCGCTCGCGACGAAGCCCAGCGTGCTGCTGCTCGACGAGCCGGTCAGCCAGCTCGACCTCAACCACCGGCTGCAGGTGCTCGATCTCATGCGGTCGCTGGCGGACTCGGGTATGGCGGTGCTGGCCGTCTTCCACGACCTCGACCTCGCCGCACGCTACTCCGACCGGCTGGCGATCGTGACCCAAGGGATGCTCTCCCAGGCCGGACCACCTGCCGCGGTGATCACCGCGGGCATGTTGCGGGAGGTCTTCGGCGTGCGTGCTGTCGTGGGCACCGATCCCGTGACCGGGAGCGTCTCGGTGACGCCGGTCCTGCGCGAGGGCGCTGTGGTGACTCAGGGCAAGGGCCGGGTGCACGTGGTGGGCGGTTCAGGCGTCGCCGCACCCCTGATGCGTCGGCTGGTGCTGGCCGGGTGGACGGTGACATCGGGCGCGCTCAACACCGGCGATGCCGATGCCACTTTGGCGGAGGCGCTGGGCATCGAGCACCCCGTCATCCCGCCGTTCGCGCCCATGGACGCGGCCGCGGCGATCGAGGCGGCTCGCCTCGCAGCGGCTGCCGACGCGATCGTGGTGTGCGAGGTGCCGTTCGGCCATGGCAACGTGGACAACCTGCTCGTCGCGGTGCGGTCGGGCACGCCCATGGTGCTCGTGGGCGACATAGCCGGACGCGACTTCGCGGGCGGGGCGGCCGAGTCCTACTGGGCCGAGGCGATGGATCGGGGCGCTGTCACGGTGGACTCAGCTGACAGCGTCGAGGGCGCCTTGGGCGCGCTGACGGGCACTGGGATACTCGACCGAGGTCGCCCTCACTCCGAGAACAGCGAGGTCTGAGGCGGGCACGAGTCGCACGGTTCGCCCTGGCTGGCGACGGTGACTGTCACATCGAGCCCCAATTGGTGGGCTTGGCGCTCGACGGCGACCCGCGCGAGCTCCGCGGTGTTGTTCGTCCTTGATCGGTGCAACGCGAAGACGTGCGTGAGGGCATCAGATGCGAGATCGGCCAACGCCGATGCCGCCTGCTCGTTGGACAGATGCCCAGCTTGCGATCGGATACGTCGGCGCAAGAAGGCGGGGTAGGGGCCGCGTTCGAGCATTACCACGTCGTGATTGGTCTCGACTCCCAGGATGCGCACTCCTCGCAGCGCTTCGCGCGCCTGGGGGGTGAGCACGCCGGTGTCGGTCACGATTCCCACCGCATCGCCGGCAGAGTCTATCCGGTAACCCAGCGGTTGAGCCGCGTCGTGTGAGGTCGCGAACGGAACCACATCCAGCGTGCCTATGCGCACCGGCTCAGAGCAGGTCAGCTCCGCACGCTCGACGGCACTTCCCAAGTTGAGGCAGCGGTTCGTCCCCGCGCTCGCATGTACGACGCAACCTGCGGCATGGTTGCGGGCGAAGACGTCGATACCTCTGACGTGGTCGGTGTGCTCGTGTGTCACGAGGATCGCAGCCACGGTCCCGGGGTCCACGCCGCACGAGGTCAGCCTCTTGGCCACCTCGCGGGCAGAGAAGCCGCAGTCGACCAGGACGGTTGTGACGCCATCGGTGATCGCGGTCGAGTTTCCCGACGAACCCGAGCCCAGGAACACCACGCGAAGCGGATGGGCGGAAGGGGAGGTCTGAGGGCTTGGATCCATGGACGGCAGTGTACACCGCTGTGACGACATGACCGCGAAAAGCGTACGGAGGCGAACCCGAATCTCGGCCTCGCCTCCGTACGTTTCCCCTCCCCTCATACGGGAGCCGATTTCGGCGCACGTATGGGCGGGTGCCACCACTGTAGTCGAATCAACCAACGCGCGCGAGTGACATGCCTGTGGCCGGGCATCACAGGCCGTTTGGCCGGTAGCGCCGCTAACAACCGCCTCGTACCCGATTCACCGGCTCGGTTTCGGGAATAGACGGCACAGTGGCACATGCGAATCAAACGTCGTTTTGCGACGAGCCCGTTAGGAGCGAACATGGACATCCACCTCTACGCGCTGTCGACCTGCCCGTACTGCCGTATGACCAAGCGCTATCTCGATGACCACGGCATCACCTACGAGATCACCGAGGTGGACCGGCTCGACGGCGACGAGAAGGCTGCGGCCGTGGAGCGGGTCAAGGAACTCTCGGGCGGCACGTCGTTTCCGGTGCTTGTCGCCGACAATCAGGTCGTCGTGGGCTTCAACAAGACCAAGATCGCCAGCATTCTGGGACTGTAGGGGCGAAGCGACGTGAGCAGCGAGAGCCGACCTCCTCGGCGGGTGTTCGAGCCTGGGACGACCGCCGAGGACCTCAAGGTGTACATGGAGCCGTTCGCCCAGCGGCTGGGCTACAAGTTCAACACCGAGACGGAGTTCGTCGACGAAGTCCTCGCAAGTGAACTCGAGATACTCGAGCGCGACGGAGACGTCTACTGTCCGTGCCGGATCCGGACCGGTGACCCCAAGGAGGATCTCAAGATCGTCTGCCCCTGCATCCCCTTCTACCGCGACCAGTTCGCCGCCTTGGGGAAGTGCTGGTGTGGCCTGTTCATCCGCACCGATGTCGAAGACGGAGCCGAACTCATCGGCGTGATCGAAGAGCCGCAGCAGGGCGCTGCTGTCGACGTTCCCGTGTGCCGGATAGACGACCTCGCACAAGGGTCAGCGCGTCACGTGAAGATCGGCAAGAACGACATCGCGGTGGTTCGCGTGGACGACGAGGTTTTCGCACTATCCAATATCTGTCGCCATGCGTTCGCGCCGTTGTCCGAGGGTTACGTGGACGGACATACGCTGATCTGCCCGTGGCACGGATGGCGCTACGATGTGCGAGACGGCACGACAGACCATCCGGGCGCCGATATCCGCACGTATCCCGCGCGCGTGCAAGACGGTGAGGTGCTGGTGACCGTCACCATCGGCCGCAGCCGGTGAACGTCAGCCGCAGATTCTAGTCGCGTCGCCTGGCGACGAGCCGGCGGATCACGACGGTGAGTACGCTCGAGATCGCGACCAGGGCGAGCCACTGCCAGCCTGCCGAGACACCCGCAGCGCTCAGCGCCGCTGCACCGCCTGCGCCCAGTGCGAACGGCAGCAGGTAGAGGCCGGAGCTCACTATCTCACCCACCACAAGCACCACGGCCACGGTGGTCCAGGCCCAGAACTCGGCCCCCATCGGCAGTCGCCCTCTCTTCGAAGCCCGCACGTCGAACACAGCCTAGCGCATCGGCGGGGAAGCGGGAGTCCCGCGATAATCGCATGAATAACATCGAAGTAGTGCGAATCTACCGACGGGAAGTGGCGTACGATGACTTCAGACGACATCTGCAAGGAGGGATCGCCATGACGTTCGCGCACCGCTTTGAAACCGTCACCGCCACCATCGGGCATACGCCGCTGGTCCCGCTTCGGCGACTCACGCAAGGGCTGCCGGGTGCCGTCTGGCTGAAGTACGAGTCGCGCAACCCCGGGGGCTCGGTCAAGGACCGTATCGGGTTCGCGATGATCGATGATGCTGAGAGGCGTGGGGACATCACCCCGGGGCAGACGGTGATCGTCGAGCCTACCAGCGGAAACACCGGAATCGCGTTGGCACTGGTAGGGGCGGAGCGCGGGTACCGGGTGATCCTCACGATGCCCGAGTCGATGTCGGTCGAACGGCGCAAGCTGCTCAAGGCCTACGGTGCCGAACTCGTGCTCACGCCCAAAGAGCAGGGCATGGCCGGTGCGGTCGCACATGCCGAGCAGATCGCCGAGCAGACACCCGGCGCGTGGATACCCCAGCAGTTCGAGAATCCGTCGAATCCCGCAGCTCACTACCGCACCACCGGCCCCGAGGTGGAGGCCGCTGTAGAGGGCTTCGAACTGGGAGCCTTCGTCGCGGGTGTGGGTACCGGTGGCACGGTGTCGGGCACAGGGCGCTACCTGAAGGAGCGCATGCCCGGCGTGAAGATCGTCGCGGTGGAGCCCGCCGAGTCCCCGATCATCGCCCAGACGCTGCGCGGCGAGCCCATCACTCCGGCCCCCCACATGATCCAGGGTATTGGTGCGAACTTCATTCCCGGGACGCTCGATCTGGGGGTGCTCGACGCTGTCGAGCACGTGACCGGCGACGATGCCATAGAGATGGCAAGGCGGCTCGCGCGCGATGAGGCGGCGTTCGTGGGTATCTCGGCGGGAGCGGCCGTGGTCGCGGCGTTGCGGCTTGCCCAGCGCGATGAGTACGCCGGGAAGGTCATCGTGACGGTGGCGCCTTCGACCGGGGAGCGCTATCTGAGCACCAAGCTGTGGGAGGGGATGGACTAGATGCGCGTCTCGCAGCGCCTCGACTACGCGCTCAGGGCGCTTGTCGTGTTGGCCATGAGACCGCCGGGAACGTACGTGGCCGCGGGCGATCTCGCCGACAGGCTGATGCTGCCTCGTCGCTTCGTCGAGCAGCAGATAACACAACTCGCGCGCGCGGGAGTCGTCGAGTGCCGGCGCGGCACGTCGGGTGGGTGCGCGCTCGCCCGACCCGCCGAGCAGGTCAGCGTCGCCGATGTGGTGTTGGCGCTGCACGGCGAGATCATCGACGTGCCGCACGTCAGCGGGTCGGCAGCTGCCGAGGTATGGAGCGAGGTGGCGGGCCGGTTGGGTGACTGGCTTGCCGAGGTCGACCTGGCGACGGTCGCGATGCGGCAACGCGAGCTCGATGCGGCCGCCGCTCCCATGTACTACATCTAGCGAATATGGCATCAAACATGAATACGCTCGTGCTCATTGCGGGGTGAAATGATGGCATAAACAGCCGTCAGATGTTTCAAGTAACCTCGTTGTTGCATAGCGCGGCGTTGTGCTACGGTACGACAGATTCCTGCGGTGGGATGACCGCAGGGGCCAAGCGTGCTCAAGGGACGAGAACGCGCGGCCGCATGTCACGTCAGGTGGGTTATACGGGATGCAAGGGAGGAAGTATGAAGATGCGTAACAAGCGTGTCCTCGCTGCCCTCGCTGCGCTCGTCGCGGTCGCCATGATCGCCACGGGTTGCGCGAGTCCGGCTCCGGAAGGTGGTGGCGAAGCTCCTGCTGAGGCCGTCACCATCAAGATCGGTATCGGTGCTCCGCTCACGCAGGGCGCAGTGGCTCTCGGTCAGGGTATGAAGCGCGGCGCCACGCTCGCGATCACCCAGGCCAACGAGAGCGAAGAGGCCAAGGCTCTTGGCATCACCTTCGAGGGTGTCGACGGTGACGACCAGGGCGACCCGAAGACCGGCGTTACCGTTGCGAACACCTTCGCCTCGGACGCCAACCTCATCGGCGTCATGGGCCACCTGAACTCGGGTGTCTCGATTCCCGCGTCGAAGGTCTACAACGACAACAAGATCGTCCAGGTCTCGCCGGCCTCCACTAACCCGGCTCTGACCACCCAGGGCTTCAACAACGTCTTCCGCGTCTGCGCGACCGACGACGTTCAGGGCCCGGCTGCCGCCGATGTCGCCTTCACCAACTTCGGTCTGAAGAGCGCCGTCGTCATCGACGACTCCACGCCTTACGGCGAGGGTCTGGCCGCTGAGTTCGCCAAGAAGTTCGAGGCCAACGGTGGCAAGATCCTGTTCACCGAGAAGACCTCGGACAAGGACACCGACTTCAACGCCCTGGTCACCAAGATCAAGGCTGCCAAGCCGGACATCATCTACTACGGTGGCATCTACAACGCAGGCGCGCTGCTCTCGAAGCAGGCCTCTGAGGCCGGCATCGAGGCTCCCCTGATGGGCGGCGACGGCCTGTTCGACGGCGAGTTCATCAACCTTGGTGGCGCCGACAACGTCGAGGGCGACTACTGCACCTCGATCGGCCTGCCGATCGACAAGCTGCCCAACGGCCAGGAGTTCATCTCTGCCTACGAGGCTGCTTTCCCGAACGACGAGATCGCCGCGTACGATGCATACTCGTTCGATGCTTCGAACGTGATCATCAAGGCTGTCTTCCAGGTCGCCGAGGAGATGGGTGCCGATCAGGTCACCTCCCCCGCCGGCCGTGATGCCGTCATCGCCGCGGTCGCCGCGACGAACTTCGATGGCGTCTCGGGCAACGTCTCCTTCGATGAGAAGGGTGACACCACCAATAAGGCCATCACCACCTACCAGGTTCAGACTGGTGCGTGGGTCCCGGTCGTGGTTCCCGAGTAGTAGGCTGGCTCAAGCTACGCCGCTCAAACACCACAGCTCCGGGCGGGCACCTCAGGTGCCCGCCCGGTCAGTGTGTAGAGGGGCGTGGGGCGATGGCACCGATGCCGTCGTTCACCAGAGAGACAGGATCCTTTGAAGTGTCTGCAGATGTAATCATCCAGCAGCTCGTGAACGGGGTGACGCTGGGCGGCATGTACGCCCTGATCGCCTTGGGCTATACGCTGGTCTACGGCATTCTGCTCATGATCAACTTCGCGCACAGCGAGATGTTCATGGGTGGAGCGTACGTGGGCTTGGGAATGCTGCTGCTCCTCACCAACGAGAGTTTCCCCGCAAGCGCGTTCTTCACGGGCAGTGGGTTTGGGCTCGTAGTGCTCTACCTGATCGTATTCGCGGTCTCGATGATCGCGATAGGTATCTTGGGAGTCGTCATTGAACGAGTCGCGTATCGCCCCTTGCGACACGCTCCTCGACTCGCGCCGCTGATCTCTGCGATCGGCGTCTCGATCTTCCTGCAGAATGCGGTTCTGCTGTGGGTGGACTCCAAGGCCATTCCGTATCCCGGGATCTTCCCGGTCAAGACGCTCGTGTCGTTCGGAGATGCGAGCATCAACTCGCTCCAAGTTCTGATCGTGCTCACATCGCTCGTACTTCTCTTCATTCTTGACACGTTCATCGCACGTACTCGTATTGGCAAAGCCATGCGTGCGACTTCACAGGACCGCGAAGCTGCGGGCCTCATGGGTGTTGACATCAACTACGTCATCGCCGCCGCGTTCTTCATCGGACCGGCGCTGGGTGCCGTTGCAGGTATCTTCCACGGGATGTACTACGGCACCGTGCTGTTCAGCATGGGCTTCATCCCCGGTATCAAGTCCTTCACCGCAGCGGTTCTCGGAGGTATCGGAAACCTGCGGGGTGCGATGCTCGGCGGATTCCTTCTCGGGATCGTCGAGTCGCTTGGCGCCGGGTTCCTTTCCACCGGCTACAAGGATGTCATCGCGTTCGGCATCCTGATCCTCGTCCTCATATTTCGTCCGGGCGGCCTGCTCGGCGAATCCGTCGTGGAGAAGGTGTAGGCCATGGGCGGAAGCAAAATGGACATCAAGACCACCGTCGCCGCAGGCAAGACCGGCGTGAAGGGTCTCATCGGATACGGCATTCTGGGACTCGTTGTCTTCCTCATGCCCATCATCTTCCAGGGCTTCGGTCAGCTGTTCCTCGTTCGAATCCTGGCGATCGTGGGTCTCTACGCGATGCTCGCGGTAGGCCTGAACATCGTGGTGGGTTACGCCGGCCTGCTGGACCTTGGGTACATCGCGTTCTACGCGATCGGGGCGTATGCGGGCATCCTGGGCGGTCAGCCACTTTCGATGTGGCTTGCCGAGACGTTCCCGAGCATTCCGTGGTTGCCCGGAATGTCGTTCTTCATCATGATCCCGTTCGCTGCCCTCGCGGGCGCGCTGACCGGCATCACCTTGGGCACGCCGGTGCTGCGGCTGCGCGGCGACTACCTTGCGATCGTGACCCTGGGCTTCGGCGAGATCGTCCGTATCGCGCTAAACAACAACGTGTTCGGTCTGACCAACGGTGCGGCCGGTCTCCCCAAGGCGGGCGAGGTCGTTCCCAAACCGGCCGGCCTCGAGTGGCTCGCGAACAACACCTACTTCCAGTTGCCGGGCATCGGTGAGAACGGCTTCACGTTCACCTTCACCGCCAACGTGTACTGGTACTACATCATCGTGCTGCTGCTGCTTCTCACCATCTTCGTGGTGCGCCGTCTTGATGACTCGCGACTGGGTCGCTCGTGGACGGCCATGCGCGAGGACGAAGTCGCTGCGGCCTCGATGGGCGTCAACATCACCGGCGCGAAGCTCTACGCTTTCTCGCTGGGCGCGCTGTGGGGTGGTATCGCCGGCACGACGTTCGCGAACTTCCAGGGCTTCGTGAGTCCTGAGTCGTTCACGTTCATGGAGTCGGTGTTCGTCGTATGCATCATCGTTCTTGGCGGTATGGGATCGATTCCCGGAGCGATCGTGGGTGCGCTTGTCATCCAGGGTGTTCCTGAGCTGATTCGCGGTATGGCCTCATCGGGCCTGCTCACCACGCTCACCGGCATCAAGGTCTCCGCCGAAGCACAGTCTGCGATCTCGAACTACCGCTATCTGGTCTTCGGACTCCTGATGGTGGTCATGATGGCGTGGCGACCACAAGGCATCCTGCCGTCTTCTCGCCGGGCACGAGAGCTTCAGCCCGAGGACGAGGCGATGTCTGACGAGATGAACCAGACGCTCTACGATGCCCAGCACGATACCGCCACTCCGGGCGAAGACCTGTAAGCCGGGCGCGAGAGAGGTACAGACGACATGACACGCCTGGTAGACGCAACTAACGTCACGATGCAGTTCGGCGGCCTGAAGGCCGTCAGCGACGTGACCCTTCATATCGACGAGGGCGAGATCGTCGCGCTTATCGGCCCTAACGGCGCCGGCAAGACCACGTTCTTCAACCTCATGACCGGCATCTACACGCCCACGGAAGGCAGCGTGACCTTCGAGGGTGTCGCAGTGGGGGGACTCAAGCCCCACAAGATCGCCAAGATGGGCATCTCCCGCACGTTCCAAAACATCCGTCTGTTCCAGAACATGACGGCGCTGGAGAACGTCATGGTGGGACGCCACACGCGTACCCACGAGGGCCCCATAGGTGCAGTGCTACGCACGCCGAAGTTCCGCCGCGAGGAGCAGAACACCGAGAACGAAGCGCGCAAGTGGCTGCGCTTCATCGGCCTGGAGAACCTCGCCAACGAACTCGCCAAGAACCTGCCCTACGGTGAGCAGCGCAAGCTCGAGATCGCTCGCGCGATGGCCACCGAGCCCAAGC
>CAYXQU010000058.1:3765-9520 GCA_964467305.1 uncultured Eubacteriales bacterium | reverse complement strand
CTCTATGACCGAGCGGGTCGCGCCCACGCTCGACAGCAGCGCGGGAACCACGACGAGCGTGCGGTGTTCAGGGGTCACCGGCAGCTCGAAGTCCAGCTTGGGAAGCGAGCGTGGCGGGAACACGAAGGCGCTCACGCGGTTGACCACCGACAGCGCGATCTCGGAGAGGGGCACCACGCCCATCACCACCAGGACCGCGATCTGCCAGCCGGCGGCGCCTTGCCATGCGGCGTAGGCAGCAAGCCCCCACAGAAGCAGCGCGGTGCCCGCCGCCAGCGAACCGCCGTACAGCAGCCCTTTCGCGCTCAGCGGTCCTCGGTAGAGGCGCTCTCGCGGCGTGGGCGTGTAGGCTGTGGCGCGCTCGAGTTCGTAGCGTCCGCCCGAGATCAGCCACCAGCCCACATGACCGCGTACCGAATCGCCCGGGTCGGCCTCGAGTGCAGCGGTCGCGAGTTCGACGGTCTTCTCGGCAAGCTGGAGCTCGGACAGGTCGCAGCGTTTGGCCATCTGTTCGAGTGCGTGGCGGTACCGGTCGCGGCTCACGAACTCCATGGTGGGGTAGATGCCGGCGGGGTCGCGGTGCAAGGTGTGCTCGACAAGCGAGACGCGCTCGAAGAACTCGCGCCACTCGTAGGCGTCGAGGAAGCGGATGCTGGTGATCGCGTTGGCGATCGAGACCTGGTCTGAGGCCTGCGTCTGCTGCAGGTCGGCATGGGCGTCGTGCAGCGAGATCCCCTCGCGTGCCAGTCGCCGCTCCAGCCAGGCATTGACGTTCTCATCGCCGGTCTCGAGTGTGGTCAGGCGCTGTGCGAAGCGCAGGTGGAACGCAGCGCCCGAGGCCTGCGTGTCGCGGTCGAGTTCCTGTAGCAGCGTGGGCACATCTTCGGGGCGGTCCTGCACGCTCAGTACCAGCCGCTCGCCCCAAGCGTCTGCGGCTGTCTCGGCTCGCTGGATCGCGGTGGCTGCGTGTGAAAGCCGCGCGAGATTGTCGATCAGCGCGATGCGCAGCATGATGGGCACCGCCCAGACCTCGCCGATCGTCAGCGCGCTCACGTCTTGGTATCCGTCGACGAAGCGCACGAGCATCGTCTCGTCGAAGCGTGAGTCGGTGTGTGCGACGAAGTAGCGGATCGCCTCGTAGAGCCGCGGTGCACCGGCAAGCGGACCCGCGCTCAGCCGCGGCAACTCGACCCCGTAGTGAGCGGGCAGGTCTTCTCGGACCAGCAGGACCTGCTCCTCGATGAGGTAGTAGTTGTCGAGGAGCCACTCTGCAGCCGGCGAAGCGGCGAGGCCCGCCTGCGCGCTGCTGGCGAGTGCGGTGTTGTCTGCAGCGAGCGATGCGGCGGCCTTCTCGGTCCATGCGATGAGTGGGGTGGTCGCGGGTGGAGACGCTACCGTCCAGCGCTGGGTCGCGGCGATTCCGCGAGCCTCGTTCGCAAGGCGCTCGGCGCCCAGCAGCTCGAGCCTGAGCGGGCGCGACGAGCCGCCTGCCTCGGGAGCGGCGTCGGTGGGGTGTTCGTTACCGCCGGGCAAAAGGGCTCCTTGCCGCTCAGGTTTCACAACATGGCGAGTGTATTGCTCATGGGAAGGGTATCGGATGGGATTATGCCCCTAAGCGAGACGCGTTCGCGGCACCATTGCCGAGAAGATACCCCACAGGGTATAATTGATTTCTGGATCCTTATCGAGGGAGACCGATGAAACCGAAGACACTTATATGGGTGATCGTCGCGGTCGCAGTGGTGGCCGTGGTCGCGTTGCTGATGCGACCGGGCGGCGGTGGCGGCATCGAAGACGTAGATGCTGCCGGTGTACAGAAGGCCATCGACGCGGGCGCACAGGTGGTCGACGTCCGTACCGCGGGCGAGTTCCAGATGGGTCACATCCCCGGCGCGATCAACGTACCTGTCGACGTGCTGGACGCGCAGGTGGCAAGCTGGGACAAGAACGCGACCTACGTCATCTACTGCGCGACCGGTGAGCGCTCCATCACCGCGATGGAGATCATGAAGTCGTTGGGCTTTGAGAACCTGAAGCACTTCGCAGCCGGAATCGTCGCGTGGCAAGGCGAGCTGCAGCAGGGCGGATCGACTTCGAGCCAGAAGATCGAGACCGCCGGCAAGCCGGTGATGGTCGAGTTCTTCACCGACTCTTGACCCTCGTGCGTGAAGATGAAGCCCTTGGTCGAAGGGCTCAAGCCGCAGTACGCCGATAGGGTCGAGTTTCGTCTCTACAACGTCGAGTCCGATCAGCAGGGCGTTGCCCTGGCAAACGAGCTTGGCGTGCAGTACGTGCCCACGTTTGTCTTCGTGAACAGCGATGGCGTGGTCTCCCAGCAGGTCGTGGGAGAGCAGACCGAAGCGCAGATGAAGCAGGCCCTGGACGCGCTGCAGTAGCGAATACGCGGGTCCTGCGGCCGATGCAGTGCCGTGTAACCCGATTTCGTGAACGTTCGTCACCAGAATCAACCGAGCGGCTCCTTCCCGGAGCCGCTCGTCGTTTGCCGAGCCGGAATTGGAATCCGGTAGGGGAATACTGCAATCAGGAGCGGCAAACGCCGCATCCAGCCGGATACGCGAGGAGGTCTGAGTCTGAGTTGGCCGACGCAGTGTCCGACCGCACACCGGGACGGCAGACAAAGGTCCTCTCGGAAAGAGCAACACCGCTGAGGGCCGGGCATAAGCTCGCGATCTGAAATTGCCGGGGAAGAGCTTCTTCAAGCCGCGAGAAAGTGATCGCGTTCCCCGCGGACATTCCCTCGTAGGGGAGGACCGGGCGAAGCGAAGGTCGTCACCGGTGGCACGATTACCAACGGGTTCACTCAAGACCGTGAGCCCTGAGCCAAGAAGGGCGGACCCGGAGGTCCGCCCTTCTTGCTTGCATGACGCGGCGACATCAGCCGAGGGACCCGCGTCGTTCACAACGCTGTGTCTCCGGTCTCACCGGTGCGGATGCGCACCGCCTGCTCGACCGGGGTCACGAAGACCTTTCCATCGCCGATGTGATCGGTCCGTGCGGTCTTGACGATCATATCGACCAGATCTCCGACTTCCTCATCAGGGACCACCATTGTCAGCGCCACCTTGGGCAGCAAGTCGACCCGGTACTCTTCTCGGCGCCACTTCTGGGCGACTCCGCCTTGGATACCCTGGCCTTGCACGCTGCGAACCGTGACGCCCTTGTAGCCCAGTTGCCTCGCAGCCTCCAACACGGCGGTGACGCGTTGCGGTCTGATGATGGCCTCTATCTGCTTCATGACAAGGTGCGCAGCGTCCGCTAGATCGCGGCCTCGCCACTCTCCTTCGTGCGGATCCTCACGACATCTGCGATGTCGCTGATGAAGATCTTGCCGTCCCCCACCTCGCCGGTCTGCGCGGAACTCACAATGGCGTCGATGAGGGCGGTGCACTGGGTGTCTGCACATACCAC
Organism: uncultured Eubacteriales bacterium; assembly: GCA_964467305.1. Classification (GTDB taxonomy): domain Bacteria; phylum Actinomycetota; class Coriobacteriia; order Anaerosomatales; family PHET01; genus CAVPCY01. Next base: position 6,091 of record CAYXQU010000058.1, on the reverse strand, counting down.
CTCGACTTTGTACTTGGGAAGCATCTCGACCTTGTAGGAACGGCCTCGGAACTGCTGCATGATGCCCTTCTGCTTGCCGTGGCCCTCGATGCGCGTGAGCATCAGGCCCGGGTAGCCCGCCGCTTCGAGCGCGGCCTTGACGTCATCAAGCTTCTCGGGACGAATCACTGCGGTGATCTTCTTCACTTACTCCACCTCCTTGGATGGCTTCTCGGTTTGACCTTACTCCTCGACAGTCAGGAAGTTGGCGTATGCGGGACCGCCGTGCTCCTGGATGTCGAGACCCGCGAGCTCTTCTTGCGGGGACACTCGGATGCCGAATACCAGATCCATGACCTTGAAGGTGACGTATCCGAGAGTGAAGGCCCAGACGATGACGGTGCCGGCACCGATCAGCTGGTTGAAGAGCTGGGCCGTGCCACCACCGTAGAACAGGCCGGTGATGTCCGCGTACGTCCCGTCGGCGAACAGCCCCACTGCGATCAGGCCCCAGATGCCGTTCACACCGTGTACCGAGAAGGCGCCCACCGGATCGTCGACGCCCAGGTTCTCAACGGTGATGATCGACAGCACCACGAGCAGGCCGCCGATCGCGCCGATGATGATGGCGGAGGGGGCGCTGATGACCGCACACGGTGCGGTGACCGCAACCAGGCCCGCCAGAGCGCCGTTCAGCGCCATGCCGATGTCCCAGACCCTTGTCTTGGCGTAGATCAGCAGCAACGCCGCCGCTGCGCCCGCGGCTGCCGCCATGTTGGTGTTCACGGCGATGACCGCGATGCGCAGGTCGTTGCCGTTGAGTGTCGAGCCCGGGTTGAAGCCGAACCAGCCAAACCACAGGATGAACACGCCGATCGCCGCGAAGGGGATGTTGTGGCCCGGAATCGCCTGCGGCTTGCCGTCCTTGTCGTACTTGCCGAACCGCGGCCCCAGGACCATCGCACCCGCCAAGCCGATGAACCCGCCCAACGCGTGCACCACGCCAGAGCCTGCGAAGTCGTGGAAGCCCAGCTGCGAGAGCCAGCCGCCGCCCCAGACCCAGTGGCCGTAGACGGGGTAGATGAACGCGGAGATCACCAGAGAGTAGATCAGGTACGAGTTGAACTTGAGGCGCTCGGCCACCGCACCTGACACGATCGTTGCGGCGGTGGCGGCGAAGACGACCTGGAACATGAAGTCGCGGTACTTCGTGACGTCGTAGAAGTCACCCGAGAGGAAGAAGCCGTCAGTACCTATGACGCCGCTCAGGTCCGTGCCGTACATGAAAGCGAAGCCTACGGCGAAGTACGCAAGCGACCCCATGACGAAGTCCAGCATGTTCTTCATCATCAGGTTGTTTGCGTTCTTCGCGCGGCAGAAACCAGACTCCACCATGGCGAAGCCGGCCTGCATGAAGTAGACCAGGAAACCAGCGACGAGCATCCAGATGAACGTGGTTGCCGCAGAAGGATCCGCCTCGAGTGTCGCCGCTCCGTTTGGATCACCAGCCGCGAACGCTACAGCGGGAACCAGAAGCGCTCCAAGCACAGCTAGCAGTCCCGCAAGGGTGATGCGATTGCGCATGTCTTCAACCTCCTCCGTGATTCGATGGGCGCCCACTGCCGGACGCCATTGCCCAAGTGCGTGTGGTTGTGTGAGAGCGCAATCGCCTGGCGAGGGGACTTCGCCACCTGCTAGCTCCACACGGGTTGCTCTCTTCGGAACACCTCCCTGACCCGGCCATCCTTGATGAAGGAACGGTACGGCTCGCTTGTTTCGCGCGGATTGCAGGCGAGGCTCTATTGGATGAAACCTGCGTGGCTAGAGTGCGTCGGGGCCGTGCTCGCCGGTGCGCACCCGAAAGACCTCGTCCACGGGGTGCACGAAGATCTTGCCGTCGCCGATGTGTCCCGAGCGCGCGGAGCGGCTGATGATCTCGATGGCGTCGGGCACGAGGTGGTCGTGCACCACGACGCTCACCGATACCTTGGGGACGAGATCGATCCGGTGCTCGGTTCCCTCCCACTGGCAGGCGATGCCGCCCTGAGCTCCGTGACCCGCGACTTCTGTGACGGTCAGACCGTGGTGTCCCGATTCGACGAGCGCGGCCTTGACCGCCTCGAGCCGCTCGGGCCTGATGATCGCTTCGATGCGCTTCATGATCGCCGTCACCTCAACTACGTTGTCGCCCCTGCGGGAGCGGAATTCGCACCTGTTTGGCGCACTGTAGAGGCGCCATGTTTCGGGGCTGTTTCGGTCGACGTAGCGCCTGGTGAAATGACAACTGCGCGCGCGATGCTATACTCTCCCGCGCACGGGGACGTAGCTCAGCTGGGAGAGCATCGGC
>CAYXQU010000058.1:0-3755 GCA_964467305.1 uncultured Eubacteriales bacterium | reverse complement strand
AGCATCGGCTTTGCAAGCCGAGGGTCGAGGGTTCGAGCCCCTTCGTCTCCACCAGGGAAAACGCAGGTCAGAGGCTTACTGAGCTTCTGGCCTGCTGCTTTTCTGGGACGCTTGGCAGCATCTTGTCATCAAGAATCTGAACCGTGTCACCGAAGAGGGTGCCGTCCAGACGCTCACTTGCGCCCCGGTGGGACTCGGGCATCAGGTGCCCGTAGCGGTCAACAGTCGTCTTGATCGAGCTGTGACCTAGCTGCGATTGCACGTACTTCGGGTTCTCGCCTTGGTGAATGAGAATCGAGGCGAACGTGTGTCGCAGGTCGTGGAAACGTATGCGGCGCAGACCAGCGCGGCGCAGGGTTGGCTCGAACACGCGATTGCGCAGGTTCGCGCAGTCGAGCGGCGTGCCGTCTGACGATGGAAACACCAGATCGAAGGGCGAGTACGGTGCCTGCATCTTGTGTTCGAGCAAGATCGCGGCGAGCCGATTGCTCATGCCGATGTTGCGAATGGACCGCTCACTCTTGGGGGAAACGAACTCGCCTCGGAACAGGCTGCGGCGAACGCGGATGGTGCCTGCGTGCCAGTTGAGGTCATCCCACTGCAACGCAAGCAGCTCACCTTGCCGCATCCCGGTCATCACGGCGGTTGCCAGCAGCGCGTAGTGCTGGGGCTCTGCCGCCAGCAAGAACGCCCGTACCTCGTCGGGGGTCAGGAAGTCCATTTCTCGGTGCGGCAGTCGCGGCGGCTTGATGCCGATAGTCGGGTTCTGCGCGAGGTAGTCCCACCGTACGGCGTGCTCGAACATGTTGTGCATCAGCACGAGGTACGCCCGCAGGGTCGCTGGGGAAAGCCCCGCGCCGCTCTGCTTGGACAGGAACCGCTGTATGTCGGCGGTGCCGATGGTGGATAACTTGCGGTCACCAAAGGCCTGCATCAGCGAACCGTTCACGCGGCCTGTGTAGGTCGCCAGTGTGGATGCTTTGACGCTGATCGCTGCGTAGTCGCGTAGCCACTGCTCCGCGAACGCTGCGAACGTCACGTCCTCGATGTGGCGGTACGTTCCCGCGTGTACCTTGGCTTGCACGGTGTCCAGGTACGCTTCCGCATCCTTCTTGCGCGAGCCAATGGCCTTGCTGCGTTGCTTACCGGACTGGTCGCGCCAGTACGCGTACCAGACCTCGCCACGCTTTCGCACGAATCCTCTTGCCATGTCATATCACCTCCTTTCGGTGGCTGTCGGTGTCAGGGCTAGTAAGTCGGCTCGGAATGCAGCCGATTGATGAGCGACTGAACCAAGCGCTGGTCCTCCGCGCTCAGGTCATCCCAATTGTCAGGGCCTGTCGGTGTGGCTGGCCCGCTGGTGACCCACTGCGCAAGCTCGGGGAGCTCTTCCATGATGCCCTCAAAGTAGAGCGCTTGGTCGCCGTGCAACGTGTCTTTGAGGTACGCCACGGCGCGGTCGATGTTGTCGAAGTACGCGCCGCTATCGAAGGTGTATCCGGCGGGCTCCAACAGCTGGAAGTTCTCGATGCCGAGCGCACCCGCAAGCTTCATGAGCACAGGCTTCGATGCCTTGCGCGTCCCTGCTTCGATCTGAGTTAGGTACGGGCCGCTCACACCTGCGCGTCGGGCGAGCTCGGCCTTGGTCATGTTCCGAGCCTCACGTCGCTTCGTGATGATCTCGCCAATGGGTCGGGCCACGTCGGGTCCTCTCAATCTGCTGACTCACGGGAACTGAGGTGAATGTAGCAGAAGCAATCTCGATGACGCTTGCCATTGTAACGGCAGCTACGTACAGTGTGCAACAGCAAACGCTATCGAATTAGCTGGAGTTAGGAGGTGAAAGATGGGACAGACTGACCGAGAGACACTGCGTTTGGTGACGGTCGCCGAGATCGCCGAGTTCCTGCAGGTTCCCGAGAGTTGGGTGTACGCACGCACGGCCACAAACGAGATTCCGCATGTGCGTGTGGGCCGATACGTGAGGTTCAAGAAGGGCGAAGTGCTCAACTGGCTCGCGCAGGGTGGGCGGTAGGCGCAAGCGGGACGGGGGAGCGGATGCGGTGCGCTCGGGCGCGCCGAAGGGCGCTCCGGGCGGACCGCGCCGCCCGGCCGGTTCGGCGGGCGTCGAGGCTCCGGGGCGGGGCGAGAATCGCCCTGCCCCTAGTCTTGTCCTACAGTCGAAAGAGTCCACGCAGTCCTACCCTGATCTCAGGGTCCGAACCGATGATGTGGGCCGGGCGTTTCTCTACCGTCCACTGATCGGCGACGCCTTCACGGCTCCTGACCCGGTGCGTGGTCCACGGCGTACCGAGCGGCTCACGCCTCGGGCTGTCCGTCAGATGAAGGGCGCTGCAATCAAGGCCCACAACCTCGGCAGGCCGCTTCGTACGTTCGTGACGTTCACGGTACGAGCCGAGTCTCGGCCTGCGTTTCTGACGGGCGAGCTCGTCTTGGGGCGCGAGGTCAAGCGCACGCTCAATGCCCTGAACGAATGGCTGCGCAGACGTGATCGAGGCTCAATCGTCTACATCTGGGCCGCTGAGAACAAGAACGGCTACAACCCGCACGTGCATATGCTGACCGATTACCGGGTGCCTCGCTCCCAGTTCGAAGCCTTCGCCACACATCTTGAGGCGCTGTGGGGGCATGGCTTCGCTCACATCGAACGGGTCAGAAAGCCCGAGAGTGCCGGGCGGTATCTCTTGAAGGCACTCGGCTACACGATGAAGGGAGCAGACGAGGACCAAGGGACCGTGATCGGGAACCGCTACGGCATCTCACGCGAGATACTGCCGCGCTATGACACGGTCGATCTGTACGACTGTGCAGATGCGGCCCAAGAGCTCGGGCGGCTCCAGGGCGACATGACCGAGGAGATTGTCGAGCTGGGTGAGGGGTTGTGGCTCACGCGTCATGGCCTCGCGTTCAGGGCGGGTTCGGACCTGTCACGTGTGGGTCAGGTCATCGACAAGCTGGGAGAGGCCGTCCACATGAGCGACTGAGGGAGCGGCTGTTCATGACCGGGAAAGGACCGCGAGCCCGAACGGGATAGCTCGCGGTCCTTTGGTTGTGAGCAGGTGCGTATGCAGTCGCAATTGTGGGCGGGCGGCGGGAAACGCGGCGTGCTAGATTGGTCGCACGAACCTGTGAACGGAGGGCACGCGTTGAGCATGCTGAGATCACTCGAGGTTGAGAACTTCCGTGGGATGCGTCGGCTGAAGGTGCGTGGGCTTCAGCGCGTCAATGTTGTCACGGGGCCAAACGGGGTCGGGAAGACATCGCTGCTAGAGGCTCTTTGGCTATATTCGGGTCCCAATAACCCCGAGCTGGTTATGCGGCTATACGGTATGCGATCTCGTGACACAGGAGTGCAGTTCGCGCCGGGTGTTGCACCGCGCGAGGTCGTCGAGAACCTGTTCACTGACTTCGACACTGGTTGCGAGGTCGTCCTGACGGGGACCGAGAGAACGGGCGGCATTGGCACTGTTCGGTTGCGCATTCCCGCCATGAACATGGCAGAGGACACGGTTCAGCTCGGTGAGCAGACGATGGATGGCGTGGGAACGACGGCACCGGTGAGGCAGTCCGTGCTCATTGAGGTGGAGGAGAGGTTGGGCTCTGAGCCTGCTCAGAATGCCAGCATTGCTTTCAAGAGTGACGGCACGGTCGAGATGAAGGGCGCTCGTCAGGCAACCAGAAATGGCGTATTCGTATCGACTGCGATCAGGGGCAGCGGTAAAGAGGATGCGCGG
>CAYXQU010000057.1:0-9587 GCA_964467305.1 uncultured Eubacteriales bacterium | reverse complement strand
GAAGAAGATCGACATGAACGAGATGGAGGAAGGCATCGACCGCGTGGTCGCCGGCCCCGAGCGCAAGAGCCGCCTCATGTCCGAGGAGGAGCGGCGCAACACCGCGTACCACGAATCGGGCCACGCCATCGTGGGTCACGTGCTTCCCAAGACCGACCCCATCCACAAGGTGACCATCATCCCGCGCGGCCGTGCGCTGGGTCTGACGATGTCGCTGCCCACCGAAGACAAGTACAGCGCGACCAAGGGCGAGATGCTCGACCAGATCGCGATGATGCTGGGCGGCCGCGTCGCCGAGGAGATCGTCTTCGGGGACGTCACCACCGGTGCAAGTAACGACATCGAGCGCGCGACCAAGCTCGCCAAGGCGATGGTCACCCGCTATGGCATGAGCGAGAAGCTGGGCCCCCAGACCTTCGGCGATGCGAATCACGAGGTGTTCTTGGGCCGGGACTTCTCGGCGAATGCGGACTACTCGCCTGAGATCGCTTTCGAGATCGACAAAGAGGTGTCGAGGCTCATCGACGAGGGTTACGAGAAGGCGCGCGAGATCCTCACGGAGCGCCGTGTCCAGCTCGACCTCATGGCCGACGTGCTGCTTGAGCGCGAGACCGTGGACCGCCACGAGCTCGAGGCACTGCTCGAGGACCGCTGGGACGAGTACCTGAAGCAGGAGGCCGCCAAGAAGGCTGCCGAGCCTGACGCCAACGACGACTCTGACGGCGAGCCCCAGTCCGGAGAGCCGGAGCCTGAGGCCGTCGCCGAAGGATCCCCCGAGCCACCACCCGCTGCGCCGCCCATCTACAGCGCGTAGCCGCGTGACAGATCGACGGCATCGCTTGTGAACCGCGAGGTCCACTACGACTTCACCCGGAGATGGGCGATCGAAGAGGGCTTCTCGGAGGCCGACGCGACGACGGTGGCTGCCGCGTGCTGGGATGTCGACCGTGTGCACAGCGTCTACGAGTGGCGCAACAAGCGCTACCATTTCGCCTGGCTGGGAGCGAACCGCCTGGCCAGGCGTCTGCTCGCCCAAGCCACCGACACGGGGGACCTGGTGTTCTTGGGCGAAGCGCTCCACTGCATCCAGGACGCTGTGGGGCACGGATTCTGGGGACATATCGTGCACTGGGACGGTATCGACCGGTGGGAGCGCCGAGGGCCGCGGGTGCGCGCCCGGATCGAGAACCGTTCGCGTGAGGCCCTTCGGCGGTATCGTGATGGGTGTCGGGTAGGCTGAGGACGCTTTGGCGAGTGCTTCTGGCCAACGTGTGAGGAGCTGGCGGTCATGGATCGCAACAAGATCGAACAGGGCGTGCGAATGATCCTCGAGGGGATTGGCGAGGATGTCGACCGAGAAGGCCTGGTCGACACCCCGCGCAGGGTCGCAGACATGTACGCCGAGATATTCGCCGGCATCGAAAGCGACCCGGCCGAGCACTTCTGCGTGACGTTCAACGAGGGTCATCAAGAGATGGTGCTTGTCCGCGACATCGCACTCTACTCGGTATGTGAGCACCACCTGGTGCCGTTCCTGGGCAGGGCGCACGTCGCCTACATCCCCGGCAAGCACGGCCGCATCTGTGGTCTGTCCAAGCTCGCCCGCGTGGTGGACGTCTTCGCCAAGCGCCCGCAGGTCCAGGAGCGTCTCACCTCACAGATCGCCGACACCATCGTTGAGCACCTCGATCCCGCAGGAGTGATAGTGGTCGTCGAGGCCGAGCACCTGTGCATGTCGATGCGCGGCGTACGCAAGCCCGGCTCCGAGACGGTCACCAGTGCGGTTCGGGGCCTGTTCGAGCGCAACGCGGCAACGCGTGCCGAAGCCATGAGCCTCATCACCCAAAGGCCCCACCGATGACCTCATCGCAGCCTGCGCCCGCCCAACTCCCGGCTACCGTGTGGAAGTGCGGGCGCTTCGAGTTCGCCCTCGACAGCCCGCTTGTGATGGGCATCTTGAACGTCACCCCCGACTCCTTCTCGGACGGCGGCTCGAACGAGGATCCCGCCGCCGCTGTCGCGTGGGGTGAGCGGCTCCTCGCCGAAGGCGCCCGGATTCTCGACGTGGGCGGCGAATCAACGCGTCCCGGAGCCGTGGAACTCGCCGAGGCCGAGGAGCTCGCGCGGGTGCGCCCCGTGATCTCACGACTGCAGGCCGAGGACGTCGCGATCTCGATCGACACGCGTCACGCTGCCGTCGCAGCCGCCTGCATCGAGGCGGGTGCCGTCATCATCAACGACGTCACCGGGTTCCGTGATCCCGCGATGGTGGAGCTTGCCGCGAGCTGCGATGCGGGTCTGGTGATCATGCACATGCTGGGCACCCCTGAGACCATGCAGCAGGCGCCGCGCTACGACGACGTCGTGGGCGAAGTAGGGGGCTTCTTGCTGGCGCAGGCCACGGTGCTCGAGGCGGCCGGGGTGGAGCGCTCACGCATCGCCATCGACCCGGGTATCGGGTTCGGCAAGACGCTCGAACACAACCTCGCGCTGCTTGCGGGGCTGCCGCGCCTCGTCGAGCTGGGCTACCCGGTGTGCGTGGGGGCTTCTCGGAAGCGCTTCATCGGTGAGCTGTCGGGCGAGCCGGATGCCAAGGCTCGGGTGGGTGGCTCGATCGCCGCTGCGCTCGCGGCCGCCGCAGCGGGTGCTTTGGTGCTACGTGTGCATGACGTGGCCCCCACGGTGCAGGCGCTGGCCGTTGCCGCGGCCATCGATTCTCACGCCTGACCGGGTGGCGCTGGTCCTCGAAGGGAATACCCTGCTCATAGGGTTCATTCGAGAAAGGACACCGGCATGGTCACCGCCTTCGTCGCACTGGGGAGCAATCAAGGGGATCGCCTCACGAATCTCTCGGTGGCCGTAGACGCGCTGGCACATCTTCCGGAGACGCACGTGAGCGCAGTCTCCCACGCCTACGAGTCCGCTCCCGCCTACGAACTCGACCAGCCCAACTTCCTCAACGCCGTCGCGCAGGTCGAGACCGGCCTTGAGGCTGACTCGCTGCTCGCGTTCCTGCTCGACATCGAGGACCGGATGGGCCGCGTGCGTACCGTCGAGAAGGGGCCGCGCGTGATCGACCTCGATCTGCTGCTCTTCGGTGACGAGGAGCGCACGAGCGACACCCTCACGCTGCCACACGCCGGGATCACCGAGCGCGACTTCGTGGTCACGCCGCTGCTCGAGATCGCGCCGCGCAAAAAGCTGCCCGATGGCACCATGCTCAGGCGCTCGGATGCTACCCAGGGCATCGTCTTGCGCGATCATGGTCCGGTTCCGGACGCCGGCGAGACGCACAACATGCCCGTCGAGGACGTCGAGTGGGTCGTGGTGGCCTCAAGCGACCTGTCGCACGATGCGGTCTCAGGTTTCGATGCGAGCCTGCAGCTGTACCGGCAGGTGCTCGAGTCCGAGCAGATCCCGTACGCCTTCGAGCCGTTCGAGCCGGGCGTGGACATGGATCCGTTCGGGCTGCCCCTCACGTTCAAGCTGCTCGTTCCCGAGGCGCATGCCCAGAAGGCCGCGCAGCTGATCGCCGACGTGGAAGCAGCCGAGCCCCAGTTCCCCGAGGGCTACGAGTCGTGATTCGGCCGCACGGTCATGTAGCGGTCGGGTGATATACTCGCGCTCCCGTCGGAGGGTCGCGTGGACCTCGAACAGACCGAGGCTGCGACGACGAACCGCTTAGGAGATGATGCACCATGAGCTCTCAACCGGCTCCTACCCGCGCTTCTCGCGTGAGCGTCACATCCCTGCGCATGCTCAAAGCCGAGGGTATTCCCATCACCATGATCACCGCCTACGACCACCCTTCGGCGCGCCTTGCCGAGCAGGCTGGCGTCGACGCCATCCTGGTGGGCGACTCGCTGGGAATGACGGTGCTTGGGCACCCGTCGACCCTCCAGGTCACCATGGATGACATGGTTCGGCACACCGCTGCGGTCTCTCGTGCCACCGAGCGCGCGCTTGTCATAGCCGACATGCCGTTCATGAGCTACCAGCCCAGCACCGAGGTCGCGCTCGTGAACGCGGGTAGGCTTCTGGCCGAGGGCGGTGCGCACGCCGTCAAGATCGAGGGCGCGGGCTCCAACGCGCTCATGGTCATCGAGGAACTCGTCGAGGCGGGCATCCCGGCCATGGGCCACGTGGGCCTCACGCCTCAGAGCGTGAACGCGTTGGGCGGCTACCGCACCCAGGCGACTGATGCCGAGGCGGCCGCACGGCTCATGGAGGACTGCGCGTCGCTCGAGGAGGCCGGAGCCTTCGCCATCGTGCTCGAGTGCATCCCCGCGGAGCTCGCCACGGTGGTCAGCGCCACGCTTTCGATCCCCACGATCGGCATCGGTGCCGGCGTGGGCTGCGACGGTCAGGTGCAGGTGTTCCACGACGTCTTGGGGCTGGGCGAGCGTACTCCTCGGCACGCCAAGGTCTACGCCGATGTCGCCACGCAGATCCGAGACGCGATCATGGACTACGTGAGCGACGTCAAAGCCACGCGTTTCCCCGCCGAGGAGAACTCGGTACATGTGGACCGCGCCGTGGTCGAAGAAGCGGTGGCGATCTACGCGCAAGGCGTCGATGAGGACGACTTCGACGACTTCGACGACGAAGACGAGGATGACGAACGGTGATCGAACGCATCGCCAGTAAGGCGGAGATGCGCGGTGCGGTCGCTTCGGCCAAGGCCGAAGGCAAACGCGTGGGCTTCGTGCCCACCATGGGTGCGCTGCACGACGGCCATCTGTCGCTTGTCAAAGCCGCCTGCGCGCGAACCGATGTCGTGGTGGTCTCGGTGTTCGTGAATCCCACCCAGTTCGGGCCGGGCGAGGACTTCGAGAAGTACCCGCGCTGCTTCGACGAGGATCTCGCGATGCTTGCCGCCGAGGGCGTCGAGATCGTCTACGCTCCCAGCGTCGAGACCATGTACGGCAGCGATCCGCAGGTGCGCGTCGATCCCGGCCCACTTTCGAACCGCTGGGAGGGCGCGGTGCGGCCCGGGCATTTCACCGGTGTCGCCACCGTTGTGACCAAGCTTCTGTGCACCGTGCGACCGGATCTGGCGTTCTTCGGCGAGAAGGACTTCCAGCAGCTTCGGATCGTGGAGAGGCTCACCGCCGACCTCGACCTGGGAGTGGGGATTGTCGCCTGCCCCACAGTGCGCGAGCCTGACGGACTCGCGATGTCGAGTCGCAACGCGTACCTCGATGCCCAACAGCGTTCCGATGCGCGCGCCGTACCCGAGGCGCTTGAGGCCGCGGCACAGATGGTCGCGTGGGGCACCACCGACACCGCTGCTCTCGAGAGTGAGATGCGAGCGGTCATCGAGCGCGCGACTGCCGGGCGGGTGCGCGTGGACTACGCCGCTGTCGTCGACGCCGCCACGCTGGAACCGGCGGGCAGCGTCGACGTGCCCCGCAGGGCAATCATCGCCGTGAGGGTGGGCTCGACGCGGCTGATCGACAACTGCCTGCTCGCGCCGGCCTCCGGTGAGCTCGCGCATGCGGAGAGGACGACTTCATCGTGACCGACAACACAGCCCTCGCAGCCGAGATTCGCACGCTCGCCGCATCACGCGATGCGGTGGTGATCGCGCACAACTACCAGAGAGCCGAGGTCCAAGACGTCGCCCACTTCACGGGCGACTCGCTGGGCCTGTCTCGGCAGGCGGCCTCGACAGACGCCTCGGTGATCGTGTTCGCCGGCGTCCATTTCATGGCCGAGACAGCCAAAATCCTCGCCCCGGACAAGACGGTCTTGCTTCCCGAACCGCGTGCCGGATGCCCCATGGCCGACATGGTCACGGGCGACGCCCTGCGAGCGTGGAAGGCGCAGCATCCGGGTGTCGCGGTGGTGACCTACGTGAACTCCTCGGCAGAGGTGAAAGCCGAAAGCGATGTCTGCGTGACCAGTGCCAACGCCGTCGCGGTGGTGCGGGCCCTGGGCGCGGACCGCATCCTGTTCGCACCCGACCGCAACCTGGGCTCGTGGGTCGCGCGCTCACTGCCTGGCGTCGAGGTGCTTCTGTGGGACGGCTGGTGCCCCACCCACGACGAGGTGACCGCCGATCAGGTCCGTGCGGCGCGCGAAGCGCATCCGGACGCGGCGGTCATGGTGCATCCCGAGTGCCGTCCCGAGGTCGTCGACTTGGGAGACGCCGTGCTGTCCACCTCTCAGATGCTGGCCTTCGCGGCCCAAAGCGACCACAAGGAGTACATCGTGGTCACCGAGTCGGGGCTGGTGCACGCGCTTTCGAAAGCCGCGCCCACCAAGGTGTTCCACGAACTCTCCCCTCGGATGCTGTGTCCCAACATGAAGCTCACCACGCTGACCAAGGTGCGCGACGCGCTGCTGCACGGTCAGCATGCGGTCGAGGTCGAGCCACTGGTCGCTCAGCGTGCACGCGCGGCCGTGGAACGCATGGTCGCGATCGGATGACGCCGTCGCCCGGGCACTCGCTGCTCGAGTCGCGCTACACGCTCGACTTCGACACAGCGCACCTGCCGCAGTCTCGCAGCGACGTGCTGGTGGTGGGAAGCGGCATCGCGGGGCTGACCGCTGCTTTGCACTGCTCGGTCGACCGCTCCGTCACGGTGGTGACCAAAGGGGAGCTCGAACAGACCAACACCTGGTATGCCCAAGGCGGCATCGCCGGAGCGGTGGGCGAGGCCGATTCGGTCGAACTGCATCTGGCAGACACCCTGGTGGTGGGGCAGGGGTTGTGCGACGAAGCAGTGGTCAGGGCGGTGGTCAGCGAAGCACCTGAGGCGCTCGACTCCCTGCAGGGCTTTGGCGTGCGCTTCGATCTCGCCGAGGGCGGCGGTGTCGCGCTCGCCCGCGAAGGCGGTCATTCGCTACCGCGCGTACTGCACTCGGGCGACAAGACGGGCGCCGCGATACAGGCGGCGCTCACCGGTGTGGTGCTCGATCGCGCGCGCATCCCGGTCAAGGAACACCGGTTCCTGGTGGACCTGCTCACCAGCGAGGGCCGCTGCGTGGGAGCGCTGCTCCTCGATCGCGCCACCGGAGAGCTCGAGGTCCACTACGCCAACGCCGTGGTGCTTGCCACCGGCGGCGCCGGCCAGATGTTCCGTATCACGACCAACCCGCACATCGCGACCGGTGACGGCCTGGCCGCCGCGTGGCGCGCGGGGGCGGCCGTCGCGGATGTCGAGTTCGTGCAGTTCCATCCTACGGCGCTCGACCACGACGCCGAGCCGCGCTTCCTCGTGAGCGAGGCCCTCCGCGGAGAGGGCGCGCATCTGCTCGACTGCGACCACCAGCGGTTCATGCTGGGCATGCATCCCCTCGCGGAGCTCGCGCCACGAGACGTGGTGAGCCGAGAGATCGAGCGCGTCATGGCGCGGTGCGGCCGCGACAGCGTGTGGCTCGATGCGCGTCACCTGGGGGGCGCATACCTGCGCCAGCGGTTCCCCACCATCTGGCAGGCGTGCCTTGATGCGGGATACGACCTGTCCACCGATCTGCTGCCGGTCGCGCCAGCGGCCCACTACATGGTGGGAGGCGTGCGCGTCGATGTTGATGGGCGCACCACCATCCCCGGCCTGTTCGCGTCGGGCGAAGTGGCCGCTTCGGGACTGCATGGCGCCAACCGCCTCGCATCGAACTCGCTGCTCGAGGGGCTGGTGTTCTCTCGGCGTATCGCACGGGTCCTCGACGCCCCGACGCCGGTCGCCGGGCCGCACATCACGGGTGCAGCGGCTGCTGGAGGTTCCGGTACAGGCGGCCTTGGCCATCGCCTGCACGCCATCAGCGCCGCAGGTCTGGGCATGGCCCGGTCGGCCGAAGGCCTCGCTCACGCCGCACATGAGCTCGATCGCCTCGCCGGTGACCTGCCCGCGCCACTCGACGCCCACGGTGTCGAAGACGTGAACCTGCTCACCTGCGCGACGCTCCTGTGTACTGCAGCCACCCTTCGCACGGAGTCGCGTGGCTGCCACAGCCGCATAGACTATCCCGAGCGCGATGACGAGCACTGGCGGGCGAGGATCGTGCAGCAGGTTGGCCACGACCCGGCCATCGAACCGCTTCGGCATGCGACCGGTGAGCGGCGAGCAACCCACGCTAGCGAAAGGGACTGACGTGTTCGAGCTGCCCGACATCGACCCCATCGTCGCCGCCGCGCTTGCCGAGGATCTTGGCGTGGACGCGACCCGGTTCGCCCCCGGCGGGCTCAGGGGCCTCGACATCCTCGAGCGTGACCTGACCAGCGCATCGGTGGTGGGCTTCGACCCGCAGTTCGCCGGCACTCTCGTGGCCCGCCAGCAGTGCGTGGTGTGCGGGCTGCCGGTGGTGGCGCGGGTCTTCTCGGCGCTGTGTACGGCAAGCGGGATGTTCGACGCCGTCGAGGTCTTCCCGCTGGTGGCCGAGGGCACTGCGGTGGCGGCGGGCACGCCTGTCGCCGAGGTCGAAGGCCCGGCCATCGCGGTTCTCGCTGGCGAACGCAGCGCGCTCGACTTCCTCATGGTGCTGTCCGGGATCGCGACGCGAACGGCCGCATGGGTGGCGGCGGCCCAGGGCGGTCTTGAGGTCTGCGACACGCGAAAGACCGTGCCCGGCCTCAGGGAGCTGTCGAAGTACGCCGTGCGGGTGGGCGGCGGGACCAATCACCGCTCCGGCCTCTACGACATGGTGCTCATCAAGGACAACCACCTGACCCGTTCGCCAAGCATCGAGCACGCGGTTCACGCGGCGCTCACCGCGAACCCCGGAGTCACGATCCAGGTCGAGGCCGACACCGCCGAGCAGGCGCTTCAGGCGGTGCGGGCAGGTGCCCACATGGTGCTGCTCGACAACATGGACGACGCGACGCTGGCCCACGCGGTGTCGCAGTGCCGCGCGCTTGCCGGCGAGCTTGGCCGGCCCATCGTGACCGAGGCATCCGGCAACATCGGCATCGAGCGGCTCGCGGCGTTGCGCGCTGCAGGTGTCGATAGGGTATCGTCCAGTGCCCTGACCCTTGCGCCGCCCGTCGACTTCGGCTTGGATGAGCGGTGACACGCGCCACGTGGCGCGCCATTCGCGTGACACGCCTGTAGACACGTCACGCTCTCGCGAGGAAGAGACCGAGTGATACCGCAGACCGGCATCGCCGTGGTGGATTGGTTCCTCCTCGCCTTGGAGTCGTGGGGTTACCTCATCGTCTTCGGCTTCACCGTCTTCGAGAACCTGTTTCTGGTGGGCTCGTTCACCCCGGGTGAGACCGTCGTCATCACCGCTGCACTGGTCGCCTCGCAAGACTCCCTGTCGATCAGCGGGGTGTGGATGGCGTCGCTTGTGGGCACCGTCATCGGCAGCAACGTGAGCTACTGGCTGGGCAGACGCGCCGGGCTGGGCAGTGTCCAGTACTTCGCCGAGAAGGTGGCGGCCACGCCGGTGGGACGCCTGTTCCGGGTTGACGCCTCGGACTTCGACGAGGTGCAACAGCACTTCCACACCGACGGCGCCAAGACGGTGCTGATCTCGCGCTTCGCGATAGGTGCGAAGAACTTCGTGCCCGCAGTGGCCGGTGCCACCTGCATGCCGGTGTTCTGGTTCGAGCTCTACACGCTTCTGGGTGCGGCGATCTACAC
>CAYXQU010000056.1:0-9619 GCA_964467305.1 uncultured Eubacteriales bacterium | reverse complement strand
GTCGAGAAGCATGTCGAGTTCGCCTCCACCGTCACCGACATCGGCTACGGCCTGCGTCCGACGCACGCGCTCGAGGTCAAGGCGGTCAACGCCTCGCACAAGGCCGGCAAGGACGGCGCGCTCGATCCGGCCGGCATGAAGGACAAGATCGGCTTCGACGAATACAAGAAGCTGCTCGAGCCCTACGCCAGCCAGTTCCCGCCACGCAAGGATGAGCCAGGCGGCTACGAGCTGTGGTCCGATAAGCCCGCCGAGGTCGCGGGCCGGCTGCGCAAAGACGGCGTCTTCTTCGCAGGCGTGCTGCTTCAGAAGCACTACGTGGGCTTCTACTACATGCCGTACTACACGCACGAGGAGGCGGCAGCCGTGATCGGCCCTGAGCTGATGGCACTGCTCAAGGGCAAGTCGTGCTTCTACGTGAAGAAGCTCACACCCCAGATCGCCGAGCAGATCACCGCGGCGCTCGATGAGGGCGTGCGGCTCTACCGCGAACGCGGCTGGGTGTAGGCTCAGCGACGGGAGCGCCCGGTTCAAGGGTGACGGGTCTACCTCACAGCGCGGCAAGCCCCCACATGCTGAGTAGCAGAACAAACACGAAGAGGATGTGCTTCGTCGCAGCCATCTGCTTCTTGGACTCAAAGAACCCACTTCGCACGTTGAGTCTCCAGTAGCGCAGTCGCAGCAGTCCCGTGCTTATCGAGACCGCAAGTCCAACGAAGCACACGCCCCACAGGGGTCCCGATGCCAGCGTGACAACGGCGCCTTTGCCCGGGTCCATCGCCTCCAGGACTCCGCGCACCAGCCACGCACCACCAACGGCACCCGGGAATACGCCGGCTGCGAGGTCATGCAGAAGATCGTTCGCTATACGCCCATTGAGGCCTCGCACTGTGCTCACAGCCGCGCCCCCTTCCCCTGAGAGCGTACCCTTCTCAGATCCCGCGCTTCACCTCGGCGACGAAGCGCTGCCACAGGCTGTCGCCCCGACGTCGCATCCGGCGCAGCACCACCGGACCCAGGCGACGGTTATAGGCAACGCGCTTGGCCACGTATTCGCGCAGGCCGGCGAGCTCTGTAGGCTCGAGCGCGCGAAGCGCACGCTCGATCGCCTCGGGCGAAGACGCCTCGCCAACGGCCGCCAGGTGTTCGGTGACCCGGTCGGGCATTTGGACGAGCTGGTCGCCGAACTCGCGCAGCCGCTCGCGTGCCTGCTCGAGGCCCAGCGGCAAGGCGGCGTGTTTCTCGGCATCGAAGGCGGCGAACTCGTACTCGAAGGGAATCTCTCGGACCGGCACGCCGGCGAGCACGTGCAACTCGGTGTAGAGGTACTTGAACGCGAGCCCGATGATGCCTTCCTTCTCGATGCGGCGCATCGACGTGGGAATGGGCGGGCAGCGCAGGATACGGAACTTGCCTATCGCGGCGGCGCGCTGGACGTACTCGTGGTCCTCGGCGAGCACCACGGTCTCGTCGAAACCACCGATGCGCTCGTGGACGTCGCGACGGATGAGGATGCAGAAGCCCGGCGCGTGCGGCTGCACGTGCTGCATAAGCTCGAGGTAGAGGTTGGCGACGTCGCAGGCGAAGAGGTTGCCCGGGTCGCGCTCGACCGGGGCGATGCGGCCGGCCGCGACGGTGAGGCCGCGCTCGAGGAACTCGGCCACTGCGAGCTCGATCCAGTCAGACGGCGGCTCGTTGTCGGCGTCGAAGAACAGGATGAGGTCGGTGGTCGCAACCGCGGCACCGGCGTTGCGGCCGGGGCCGGGCTTGCCGCCGTCGACCACGATCGCGCCTGCGGCTTCGGCGAGTGCACGCGTGGCGTCGGTCGAGCCGGCGTCTGCGACGACCACGGCATCAGGCGGCGTAGTCTGCTGTGCGAGCAGTTCAAGGAGCCGAGGAAGACGCGCCGCCTCGTTGAGCGCGGGGATGACGACGGTGAGGGTGGGCCGAGGGGTCATCGCCGCTCCCCTTGCGCCACCGCACGCATGACCTCGCGCCACGCCGCCTCGCGCTTGGGTCCCGCATCGCCGAAGACGCGCTGCATGAGATCGCGCTGCGAGCCCGAGAGCTGGGACTCGAGTTCGACTCCGGCCGGCGTGAGACGCAGCTCACGCACGCGGCGGTCATCGCCCGGCGTTGAGGCGACGAGGTCTTCGTCGACGAGCCGTCTGAGCGGCGCGTTGGCCGCCTGCTTGGTGACACCCAGGACGCGCAACAGCTCGCTCACGGTGATGCCGGGATTGCGGCCCACGAAGTAGAGGATGCGGTGGTGGACGCGCTGCAGGTCGCGCGCCGCCAGGATCTCATCGGGATACGCGGTGAACTCCCGATAGGCGAAGAAGAACAGCTCGAGCGCCTCGTTGAGGTGCTCCTCACGCGGAGGCACACTCCGGTGCCCCTGCTCACACGATACGTCAACCATATTGACATATCCATTCGTTCCGAAGATGATAGGTCAACCTAGTTGCCATTCTATCGCGAGACCGCCCTTCTGGTCACGCGACACGACTCAAGGGGGAGCCGTGTTCTCGGAGCGCATCGACCGCCTCACCTCGTCACTGGTGCGCGACATCCTCGCCGCCACTCAGCAGCCCGGCATGATCTCTTTCGCCGGCGGCCTGCCCGCCCCCGACGCGATGCCAACGCCTGACTGGAGCGCTGTCCCCGCACACGCGCTGCAGTACGGCCCCTCCGAGGGCGAGCCGGTTCTGCGCGAAGCGATCGCCGCCCGTGCACGCGAGTTGGGACTGGACTGCGATGTGTCGCAGGTGCTCGTGGTCTCCGGTTCACAGCAGGGCATCGACCTGGTGGCCAAGCTCTTCATCGACCCCGGCACCCCCATCATCACCGAGTCGCCCACCTACCTCGCCGCGCTGCAGGCCTTCGAGCTGTTCGGCGCGCAGTGCCACGGGATGCCACTGCACGCGGACGGCGCTGACCCGGCGCAGCTGCGTGAGCTCGCCCGCACCACCGGCGCGAAGCTCGCCTACCTCATCCCCACGTTTCAGAACCCCAGCGGCACGTGTTACTCGGCAGGTAACCGAGAGGCGATCGCGCAGGCGGCGCAGGAGTCGGGCGTGGTGCTCTTCGAAGACGATCCCTACCGAGAACTCGCCTACGACGACGTCGACCGCACGCCCATCTGCGCGCACGTGCGCGAGGGCTCGTGGATCTACCAGGGCAGCTTCAGCAAGTCGTACCTGCCGGGCGTGCGTGTGGGCTACCTGATTGCGTCGCCCGACCTGATGGGCCACCTGGTGCGCCTCAAGCAGGCCGCGGACCTGCACACGAACCGCATCGGCCAGCATCTGGCGGCGGCGCAGTTGAACTCGGCCGGCCTGGACGCGCACATCGCGAACCTGCGCGCGACCTACCGAGCAAAGCGAGACGCGATGCAGGCGGCGCTGGAGCGGCACTTCGGCGAGCTGGCGGCATGGCAGACCCCGCCCGGCGGGCTGTTCTTCTGGCTGCGGCTGCACGGGCGGATCGATATACGCGAGGTGTTGCCCGCGATGCTCGAGCGCGGCGTGGCCTTCATGCCCGGCGAGGTCTTCTTCCCCAGCACCAGCGGCGAGGTGGGCTACCTGCGGCTGAACTTCAGCCACGCGACGCCCGAGCAGATGGAGCACGGCATCGCGCTGCTGGCCGAGGAAGTGCGGTCCTACAGCGAGAGCGCCTGAGCCCATTCGCGGATCTTGTCCCAGTCGCGGCCGTCGCCTTCGACGTCGCCACCGAAGGCCCGAAACATCCAGCGGGCGAATGCGTTGGTGCCGGCCTGCTGGGGGCCCACACCCGCGAAGTAGCCTTCCTCGGCAGGGGCGATCGCCTCGCGCACGCTGTCGATGTACGCGTGACGTTTCGCGATGGCCTTAGGGGTCTCCGAGGTGTTCATGGCATGCACGCAGAAGACGGCGACCGGCAGCGCGCGCAGCTGCTCCTGGTTTGCCGTGACGAAGTCGAGCGCGGGCTCAAGCCACTTGCCGCCGTTGATCGCGCTGCCCAGCACCACCGCCTGGTAGCCGTCGAGCGACGGGTATTCGGCCACGGGCACTACGTTGACCTCGAGACCGCGTTCGGTGAGTGTCGCACCGATCTGCTCGGCAACGCTCGCGGTCGCGCCGTTGCGCGTCGCGTATCCAACCAGCACCTTCGTGCTCATTTCCGGGCCACCCCCCATGGTTGAGCAGGACGTCTGCAGGCCGTGCGTCCTAATCCCACCAGCAGTATCGCTCGATCCAGCGCTCGGCGCCTTTCGAGTCGAGGAACTCGTCTTCGTGGTCAGTGATCGAGGCGAGCTTGAACTGCGACTCGTAGGCGGCCTTGAGCTTTGCGTTGATCTCGTCGGCTTGCTGTTGGGTGAGCTGGAGTTTCGCGGCTTCGTTCTGGAGCGCTTCAGCTGCCGGCCGGGTGGCGGCGCGTACGGCCAGGATGCGCGCGGTGCGCTCGGCAGCGCCGTACGGGGTGTCGCCGGTGCCTATGGGGATCACGTGCGCATCCGACTCCAGCCGGATGCCGCTTACGAACTGCTCGGGTATCTCGGCGATGTAGGCGGGCGTGGTGGACTCGATGAGCAGGTAGCCGCTGCTGCCGTAGGCCTCGCCGGGGCCCTTGATGCCGGCGGTCATGTGATTCTCGGCATCGAAGACGAGCAGGGCGACGTCGTAGCCCTCGTGCGCGAGCAGCGCGACCAAGAGCATCGACTTGTCGCTGCACACGCCCGTGCGCTCGACGAGCGTCTCGACGGGGAATCTTGCGTCGGCGTCAGGATCGGCGAGCTTGTCGAAGTCGTAGGGCATGGACTGCACGTACTTCGCGATGAACTCGACGTAGCGGTCGCTGCTCAGGTCCTTCTGGTTGGCGATCTTGCGCAGCTTCGCGCTGACATCGTCAATGACCTGGGCCTGCAACGGGTCTTGCACCATGTAGCGGTAGATCGCGGCGTTGCGCTCGTCCTCGGGCTCGGTTTCCGTGGTGGCGATCACGTGCTCTGAAGCGACTGCTCCCCAGTAGAGCTGGGGGTCCACGTCGACGGCGACGGTGTACTCCTCGCCCTCGAAGCGAAACGTGTGCTTGGCCGAGCGGATCGCGTCGCCCGGCTGCGGCACGATGTGCGGATAGCGCTCGCGAGGCGCTGGCGCTTCGCCCAGATCGCCCAGGACGGCGGGGTCGACGCGGGGCGCTTCGGGCTCCTGCTCGCCGAGAAGTACGGGCGCGATCGAGGTGGCGGGTGCGCCCGTCACACTCGAGACGAGCGCGCCGAACGAGGGGCTCGCAGTCGCGAAACGCCACCCCGCGAAGCCGAGCACACCGATGATCGCCAGGATCCCCAACGCGTCGACGAGGGTGCGCAGCGCCGAGCGCGGGCGGGCGTATGGGTCGCGTGGACTCAGGGAGTGCTCCGATCGGTGGACGCGGACGGCTCGCAGGTGGCGGCAGCAAGGGGCGCGCCGCCGTCAGGCAAGCGTACCGCACTACGGGATGCAGCAGCTTGGTGGAGTCTACCCACCTAGGAACTCCGCGACCCGCACCACGCGGATGCCCTGGCACGCTGCCGGAGTGGCAGCGGGTCCGCGCTGCGGGCATGAAGGGCGCCGCGGTGCTATCGTTGGCTGGTCGCTTGCGCGACCGGGCTACCTCGCCGGTACCGGCATGCCGCCGAGAAGACCGCTCACCAATGGAACACGCATGCTCTGGTTGCGCCTTCGACGCATCGTCCAGTTCATCATGCTCGCCGCGTTCGCAGCACTCACACTGGGTGCTGCTCAGTTCAGCAGCGGCTGGTTCCTCTCGGGCCTGTTCTCACGCCTCGACCCGCTCATGGCCCTTGCCTTGATGGTGTCGTCGAGAACGTTCATCGCTCTGTGGCTGCTGGCGTTCGTGACGATCGCGGCCACGGTTGTGTTCGGACGTGTGTGGTGCGGGTGGATCTGCCCGCTGGGCACGGTCATCGAGTATGCGCCGACCCGCAAGCTTCTCAAGCGCAAGCTGCCGTCCAGCCTGCGGTTTGGCAAGTACGTCACCCTCGCCGTGGTCATGGGCACCGCGCTCGTGGGCGGCCTTGGACCGATGATCCTCGACCCCATCACGATCCTGACCCGCCCTCTGCAGGAGCTGGGCAAGGCGTGGGTTGGCAGCGACGCGGTGGGGCAGAGCGTGGGCGCAAGCATTGGCCGCGTGGGGATTCACAGCGTGGTGTGGCTGTCGTTGGCGCCGCTCGCGCTCGTTCTCGCACTCAACTTGATCGACCGCCGGTTCTGGTGCGCGAACCTCTGCCCGCTTGGCGGCTTGCTCGCGCTGCTCTCGTCGGTCCCGGGAGTCCGACGCATCGTGAACACCGAGACCTGCACCTCATGCGCACGCTGCGCGAAGGCCTGCCCAACAAGCGCCGTACGCCAACGCGACAGCATGTCGACCGATGCGGGCGAGTGCATCGTGTGCATGAGGTGCATCGCCGAATGCCCCGAGGATGCGAACCGCTTCGCCCTCACGAGGCCGAAGCTGATCGCTGCCGGCTACGACCCCGGCCGTCGAGCGACTCTGGTGGCCATTGGCGCTACCGGCACCGCGCTTGCCGGGGCCTGCGCTCCGATCGTGCTCGCGGATCCCACACACGGTGCGACACTGCGCCCGCCAGCCACCGATGAGGCGCGTCTTGCCGCACTCTGCGTGCGTTGCGGCGCGTGCTACAGCGCGTGTCCCACCGGAAGCCTGAGGCCAAGCGTCTCATTCATCACCGAGGCGGGCCCCTGGACGCCCATGCTCGACGAGCGGCCAGGGCACTGCACGGAGCGCTGCAACAAGTGCGCCGCCCCCTGCCCCACCGATGCCATCCATACGTTCACGCCCGAAGAGCGCGCGCTGCGCAACCTCGACGTGCGCGCCGAGGTGGACCGTGACCGGTGCCGCGCGTGGAGCAGAAACCGCGAGTGCATGGCGTGCGCCGCCGCCTGTCCGATCTCCGGAGCACTGGACCGCATGGAGCGGCCGGCCAATCTGCCCGTCCCCGGCCCAAACCCCAACAAGCGACCGGTCAACGTGCCGGTCATCGACCTGACCAAGTGCATCGGGTGCAACCTGTGCGCCAGCGCCTGCGTGTTGGACCCCACGGCTATAGGCGCACCGCTCCCCTACGATCCGGACGCCGTGAGGAACTCCGGCAAGCAGACGATCCGCCTGCCAAATGGCGAGCTGTTCGAGATGCCGTAGGGCGGGAGCATGCCCGTCGACGATCTCGTTCTCCCAGCCTGAACCACGTGGCTGAAGCTGCTTGCGCTATGCCGACAGCACCTGCGCGAGCCAATCGAAGATGACGCCGTTGGGAAGCGCGAGGTTGTCGACCTGGCAGTGCGCTCCCCCGCCCTCTTCGCGGGTGAAGACTCGCAGCTTACTGGCGCGGTTCGGCAGCTTCTCGGCGGTCTCTCGGGCGATCTTGAGCGTGATTGGCGCCTCGTCCTCGCCGGCGAGCATGAGCACCGGCCCCTCTATCTCGCGCGGGTCCACTTTTCCGTGGAAGTAGTAGTCGTAGGCCTTGCCCATCCGCCGAGCGATGTCGCGCGGGTTCCAGCTGATGCGAAGGCCCATCCGCCACACGATCTGGTCGAAGACAAGCCGTGCCATCGGGTCTTTGCGGTCGTGCCCCTGCTGCTGCCCCAGCACCCCACGGAACACGTCGGGCATGGGTGGGTTAGTGATTGTCGCCCGTATGCGGGGATCGAAACGTGCGCCCTTGAAGACAATGTGACCGCCCCAACTGAAGCCGAAGACGGCGAGCCGTTCGGGGTTCACGTCGGGACGCGCGAATGCGTGGTCGATAACCGCCGAGAGGGGCTCCTCCATCCTGGCTCCGAAGTAGAGCCCCTCGTCAGGGAGGAACCCTTGCCCCGGCAGATCGACAGTGATGCAGGTGTAGCCGTGCGCCGGACCCTCGCCGGCGATCATGAAGTAGCAGTCCTCGGCGAACGTCTCAATGCCGCCAAGAACGAGTAGCGTCGGTCGGGGCTCGGCGGCTGGCGCGGGCTTCGGTCCCCACGCGTAGCCGGGAAGCGTGTGCCCCCGATACTCAACGGATACCTCCTCGATTGGCGGGTCGAAGAGTCCGGCGGCGCGCCTGAAGCACTCGCGCATGCGTGTTGCCCGGGAGCGGAATCTCACGTCGCTCGGACGCATCAGGAAAAGCGGCGCCCGGTGGTAGGTGCATGCATGCAGGTACGCGATGCGCGCGGCTTCGCTGTCGCCGTGATCGAACGCTTCCAGCCCGGCGCGCTCGGTCTCCTCGGCGAGCGACGACCACTGCGCGATCCAGCTCTCGGCGTCCCCGTCGGAGATGCGCTCGGCCGTCTCGAGGCACACCGCGCGATCCGCGCCCTCGTAGATTGCGCGACCCACGATCCAGGAGAGGTAGTAGTCCATGTCGGCGTTGTTGAAGAGCATGCGCTGTCCGCCGCGCTGGGCGAACGATGCGGAGTCCGCGTTGGCTGAACTCTCGCCGCCAACGGCACGCAGGCGCTCAGGTGTTGTGGATGCCGGTTCGCTCATGATGCGACGTCCCTCCCACGAGGCTTCGAGTGAGTTCTTGCCCGCTGGAGCGCACCTAGGAACAGGAGACGGGCGGCGGAGAAGCCCTGCCGGCAGAAGGCCAGAAGCGGCATCCAGAGTGGAATCCCCAACCCGTCGACGGTGGATGCGAAGTGACGAGCGCGGGCGGCTCACCAGTGATGGCAGGAAGAGGCGCGCCGTCTGCTTGGGTCTATCGACCCACGAGCCCTACCCCATCACCTTGGGCAGCGACAGAGCGAATCCGGTGACCAGCGTGATCATCCACAGCGCCCACACCGCCAGACTGAACGCATGGAACTTCCGAGCTGCTGCATCGTCCTTGCGCACCAGCACGACCGTCGCCCACACCGAGTGCACGAGCATGATGAGTATCGCGCTCACGCCAAGGACCCCGTGGATGTCCATGTTGATGCCGCCGGTGACCATGCTCATGAGCGTGGTCGCGGTGGTGTCGACTACGAAGCCCAGCCAGAACACCACAAGGTGCCAGGGGCGCAATACGCCAGCGCGACGCTCGGCGAAGACAGCGAGCGAATAGAGCGCTGCCGCGAGCAGAATGCCTACGACGGCGCCGGTCAGGATGGGGCTCACCTAGAACTCGCACCCCTCGAGCCGCTCGAACAGCACCCCGGTGCGCGTGAGGAACTGGCGCGGGTCGAAGCACTCCTCCAGCTGCCCGAAGTCGAGCGGGAACTCGCCGTGTATCTCCGAGCTCGACTCAAGGTAGTCTCGGAAGCCGGGACCGGGCAGTGCCTGCTGGATGTCGTCCCAGACCTTCATCGCGGCCCCCTGCACCACCGCGTAAGCGTCCTCGCGCGTCATGCCCGAGTCGACCAGTGCAAGCAGCACGCGGCTCGAGTAGATGAGGCCGCGCGTGGACTCGAGGTTCGCCATCATGCGCTCGGGATAGAGCACCAGGCCGTCGAGGATCCACTCGAGCTTGCCCAACATGTAGTCGAGCGCGATGGTCGAGTCGGCGAGCACCACGCGCTCGGCACTCGAGTGGCTGATGTCGCGCTCGTGCCACAGCGCCACGTTGTCGAAGCCCACCTGCGCGTTGGCC
>CAYXQU010000055.1:5956-9751 GCA_964467305.1 uncultured Eubacteriales bacterium | reverse complement strand
GCTACAGCAGCGAGATTGGTGGCGTCGGTGGCGAGCCTGCCGTGCCCCTCGCCCTGAACCTCCACGACCCATGTGTCGGCCAGCTCGGCCTCGAAGCGGTTATGCAAGTCGAGCGAGAGCCCGAAGCTGTCGAAGCCCGGCCCCAGATTGGCCGAGGATGCCGGAACGAGTATCGCCGCACCCATCGACGGTTACAGCGCCTCGACGCGTATGACCGATGCGATTCCGTCGACGGTGTCGAGGCGCTCGATCTCATCCAGTGCCGCCCTGACGGCAGACTCCGTCGCCACGTGCGTGACGTAGACGATCTCGGCGACGCCCGCATCGGCGCGCTTCTGGATCACCGAGGCGATCGAGACCTCGTGCTCGCCGAAGACGCTCGCGACAGCCGCGAGTACGCCGGGCTTATCGGCGACCTCGAGCCGGATGTAGTAGCCGGTCTCGAGCGTAGAGATGTCGCGCACCGCAAGGTGCTCGGTGCAGGTGCAACCCACGAGCGGCGCGCACCCGCTTTGGATACGGCGAGCAACCTCGATCACGTCGCCCACGACAGCCGAGGCGGCCGGCAGCGATCCGGCGCCCTCGCCGAAGAACATGGTCTCGCCCA
The DNA here is from genome assembly GCA_964467305.1 of uncultured Eubacteriales bacterium. Taxonomy (GTDB): domain Bacteria; phylum Actinomycetota; class Coriobacteriia; order Anaerosomatales; family PHET01; genus CAVPCY01. The sequence continues at coordinate 9,144 of CAYXQU010000055.1, read as the reverse complement.
CGGCATCGCCGATAACGTAGATCGCGTTGTACACCCCGTTGACGCCGGCGAGGGGGTGGCTGAGCGGGATCATCGTGGGGTGCACGCGGATGTCGACGCCGGTCGAGGTGCGACGCGCGATGGCGAGCAACTTGATGGTGTGGTCCATCTCGGTGGCGTATGCGATGTCGGCGGGTGAGAGGTTGCGGATGCCCTCGGCGGGCACCTGACCCATCACCACACGGCTGTTGAACGCGATGGAAGCCAGGATCGCGATCTTGGCGGCCGCGTCGAGGCCGTCGACGTCTGCGGTGGGGTCCGCCTCCGCGAAGCCCTTGGCCTGCGCCTCGGCAAGTGCGGTGCCGTAGTCAAGGCCGTCTTGGGCCATGCGGGTGAGCATGTAGTTCGTGGTGCCGTTGACGATGCCCATGACCGCGGTGATCTCGTTACTCGTGAGCGAGTGCTTGAGCGGCTCGATGATGGGGATGCCGCCGCCCACGCTGGCCTCGAATCGGATGTCGACCGCGTTGGCCTCAGCAGCCTCCATGACCTCTTCGCCCGAAGTCGCCATGAGCGCCTTGTTGGCGGTGACGACGCTCTTGCCCGAACCCAGCGCGGTCAAGACGACATCGCGCGCGACACCCGTTCCACCGATGAGTTCGATGACCACGTCGAGCGAGGGATCGTCGATGAGCGCGAAGGCGTCGGTGGTGCAGGCGGCGGCGTCGAGGCCCAGATCGGCGAAGCGGGCCTCATCACGATCGGCGAAGCGAACGAGCTCGATGTCGACGCCGGCCCGAGAGCGAAAATCGTCACGATGCCTACGCAGAATCTCAATCACGCCGCTTCCCACGGTCCCCAGACCGATGAGTCCCACTTTGATGGTGCGCATCTCCCAAACCTCCAAGTCGTGCCATGCCGGTGCACAGCGGCTACCATTGTATCCGAGACCGTGAGTCGGCAAACCCTCTTTGAAAGGATGTCGCCATGCTCGGTTCCTGGATCTGGCCACTTGCCGCGGCCCTGCTCACTGCGCTGTTCACCTATCTCGTGGCACGCCAGTACCTGGTGCGGCGCAAGGCGCATCAGCTGGCGTGGGCGATCGGCTTCGCCATGTGGTCAGCCGCGTCTTTCATGGAGGTGGCCGCACTCGCCGCCGGTGCCTGGCCAGCGCTGCTCTACCGGCTCTACATCGTCATCACCGCTGCGCTGGTACCGGTCTTGGGTTACGGAACGATCCGCCTCATGACCAAGAGGCCGCTGTGGGGCCAGGTCTACATCCTGCTCAACGTGGCCCTTGTCGGCGTGTTTGCGTTCGGCGTCTTCACTGCGCCGCTCGACCCGGCCGAGCTCGCCCAAGCCAACGTCGCGAGCTACGCAGCGCTGGGTGCCAAGGGCACGTTCCCGCGGATGCTCTCGGCGTTCATCTCGATCCCCGCGGCACTGGTCTTGTGGTACGGGGCGGTGCATTCGATCTTCCTGTTCATGCGCAAGCGGGAGTTCGCGTACCGCGTGTGGGCCAACGTGCTCATCGCCATCGCGACATTCGTCATCGCTTCGGCCGGAGGCCTGGCAGCCGCCGGAGACCCGCGCTGGTTCTTCGTCGCCGAGTTCGTCGCTGCCGCGCTCTACCTGTGGGGCTTCCTGCTTGCAGGAACGCTACGCAAGGGTGCCGCGGCGATCGCAGCCAAGCGCCGCGCCACAAGCGAGTCGTGACCGCCGTCAGGTGTGACGGGACCCGTCTGCGCGCCGCGTGGGCAGGTGGAAGCCAATGTAGTAGTGCACGCCTCCGGCGACACACGCGAGCCCCACGGCGTAGGCCACCGTCCACGGCCGAACGCCGAACCTGCCAAGGAAGAACACCGACGACATGGTGGTTGTAACCCACATCAGCGACAGCGCGATGAGCTTCGCCCGAAACGGCACGCCTGCGCCCGAGACGAAGTCGCGCACGTAGCGTCCAAGGTGCCGGTGATCGAGCAGCCAGTGGTACAGCCGCTCAGAGCTGCGGATGTAGCACGCAGCGGAGAGCAACAGAAACGGCGTGGTGGGCCAGATGGGCACGAAGACACCCACGACGCCCGCCACAAGCGCCACGGTGCCGATCGCGATCAGCGTGTAGCGCCATGCCGTCTTCATGCGCCTGGTCGCCCATCGCCGCATACCCATGCGAGATAGCCGTCGAGGTCTCTCTCGCGCTGCGACAGATCGCCGTCAACGAGTTCGCCTCGGTACTCAGCCACTGCGATCAGATCGCGCGGGTCGTTTCGCCCGGCCGCGATCCACATCGCGAGCTTCACCACATCGCCCTCGCTGGCCCTGATCGCTGCGAGCATCAGCCTGCAGGCGGCCTCATCGGCCGCAGGCGGGCACTCCGGGTCCGGCGCCAGCGCCGCAAGAGCGATCGCCGCCTCGTGCACCGCACCCGCCGAGAAGACCTCGCGCAGCTTGCGGTCGACGGTGGCCGAGTTCCAGTGCGGGGACTTCTCGGCAACCTCGTCGCGGTCGGGTGCTACGTCGTGGTGCGTGGTGCCCATGTCCCCTACCCGACCTCGCACTTCATGAGATCGTCGTAGGTCTCGCGGCGCACCACCCAGCGCCACTGGCCGTCGCGCACGAAGACCACGCCGGGGCGGACCTGCTTGTTGTAGTTGCTCGACATCGACTGGCAGTAGGCGCCCGTGGCGCAGACGCACAGGATGTCGCCAACTTCAGGGCATTGAAGCGGAGCGTCGTTTACCACGATGTCGCCGGATTCGCAGTGCTTGCCCGCAACGGTGGCAACCATCTCGCGTGGTTGATCGGCCTTGTTGGCGATGAACGCCTCGTAGTGCGCGTCGTAGAGCGACGTGCGGATGTTGTCGGACATGCCGCCGTCAACGGCCACGTAGGTCCTGATGCCCGGGATCTCCTTGATCGAGCCCACGGTGTAGAGCGTGACGCCGGCGTTTGCCACGATCGAGCGACCCGGCTCGACCGCCATCGCCGGCACCGTGAGGCCGTGCTTCTCGCACTCCTCCTTGATGCCGTCGACCACGACCTTGCCGTAGTCTTGGATGGTCGAGGGCTCGTCGGGCAGCCCGTAGGCGATGCCCAGTCCGCCGCCGGTGTCGAGCATGCGGACCTCAACACCGGTCTCGGCTTTGATCTCCGCGATGAACTCGACGATGACCTCGATGGCCTTCGCGAAGCTGTGCAGCGCGAAGATC
>CAYXQU010000055.1:0-5946 GCA_964467305.1 uncultured Eubacteriales bacterium | reverse complement strand
CGAGTCCTCGGCACCGGTCATGATGAAGTCGTGGGTGTCGGCCTCGACGCCCGGCGTGACGCGCAGCAGCACGCGCTGGCTCACGCCGCGCTCAACCGCCATCGCCGAGAGACGATCCATCTCCTCGAAGCTGTCGACCACGATGCGGCCCACACCCGCGTCGAGGCACTCGGCGAGCTCGGCCGGGGTCTTGTTGTTGCCGTGGACGTAGATGCGCTCCATGGGAAAGCCCGCACGCCGCGCGAAGGCGAGCTCGCCGCCGCTCGAGACGTCGAGGCAGCAGCCCTCCTCGGCGACGATCTTGACCATGGCAAGCGACATGAACGCCTTGCCGGCGTATACGACGTCGACGTCCTTCCAGTGGTAGGTGGTCCACTTCACGTACTCGGAAAGCTGGTGACGTATGGTCGCTTCGTCCATGACGTAGACCGCGGTACCCGCCTGGGAGGCCAGCTCGACGGTGTCGACGCCGCCGATCCACAGGTGGCCGTCTTTGACCTGGGCGGTCATCGGCAGCACCGACATCAGGTCGTGGCCGGTCTTGAGATCCGCCACCGCCGGCGGACGGGGTGCGCTTGGCTTGCCCATGGTGATCTCCCCTAGGTCGAAACGTGTCTCGGCATGGCAGCGGGCGCGGTGCCTTACATGCGCTCGGGCGCGCCCACACCCAGCAGCGCAAGCACACAGCGCAGCGCGCGCCTGGTGGCATCGACCGCGTACAGCCGAGCAGCCCGCAGTTCGGGCTCATCGGTCATCACGCGGCACTGGGTGTAGAACTGGTGGAACGCCGCCGCAAGGTCCTCGGCGTAGCGCGTGAGCTTGTAAGGTGCGAGTTCGCGCGACGCGATCTCGACAACCTCGTCGAAGGTGCCCAGCAGCCTCATAAGCGCGATCTCGGCATCGGCGGTCAGCGGCGACAGGTTGGTGTCCGGCGCGATGAGGGCCGCTGCCAGTTCATCTGCCGGCGCCGCGGACTGGGCGGAAGCGGCCTCAGGGTCGGTGGCGACCGCGCCTGCCGCTTTCGCGAGGATCGAGCAGATGCGTGCGTGGGCGTACTGCACGTAGTAGACGGGGTTATCGGCGGACTGCTGGCGGGCGAGTTCGATGTCGAAGTCGACCTGCTGATCGGTCGAGCGGCGCAAGAACCAGTAGCGCGCGGCATCGGCGCCCACCTCGTCGACAAGCTCCTCGAACGTCACCATCTCGCCGGTACGCTTGCTCATGCGCACCGCCTCTCCGTTGCGGAAGAGGTTCACGAGCTGCCCTATCACCACCTCGAGCTGGCCCGGGTACCCCAGTGCCGAGACGGCCGCCATCATGCGCGGGACATAGCCATGGTGGTCGGCGCCCCAGATGTTGATGACGCGGTCGAAGCCGCGGTCGTGGAACTTGTTCCAGTGGTAGGCGATGTCAGCGGCGAAGTAGGTGTACTCGCCGTCGGCCTTCACGAGCACGCGGTCCTTGTCGTCTTTGAAGTCGGTCGAGCGGAACCACACCGCCCCGTCGAGTTCGTAGATGTATCCGGCCTCGCGAAGCGCGGCGATGCCCTGCTCGATCTCGCTCAGCGCATCTCCCTCACCCGGCGCATGCAGCGTGCGCTCCGAGAACCACACGTCGAAGTCGACGCCGAAGTCGTGCAGCACGCGCTTGAGGTGCTCGAGCACCTGCGCGTAAGCCTTCTCCTTGAAGTGGGACTCGCGCGCAGTGGCGTCGGCGTCGCGCCAGACGTCGCCCTCCTGGGCGAAGATCTCGCGTGCGATCTCGGCGATGTAGGCACCCTGGTACCAGTTGTCCTCGAACTCGACCTCCTGGCCGCACAGCTCGAGGTAGCGCGCTGCGACGCTCTTGGCGAAGATGTCCATCTGCACGCCGGCGTCGTTCACATAGAACTCGCGCTCCACACTCCAGCCGGTGTGCGCGAGAACCCGGGCCATCGAGTCACCCAGCGCGGCCCACCGGCCGTGGCCCACGTGCATCGGCCCCACCGGGTTCGCCGAGACGAACTCGACTTGCACCCGCTTGCCGCCGCCAACATCAGACGAGCCGAATGCGCCGTCCGCCTGACGAGCCTCACGCAAGATGCGCTGCAGCGCGGTGGCCGATAGGCGCAGGTTGATGAACCCGGGGCCGGCGATCTCCACGGCAGCCACGTCGGGGTGCTCTGAGATGCGCGCGGCCACGGCCTCGGCGATCGCGCGGGGCTGCATGCCGGCGAGTTTCGCGCTGCGCAGGGCAACGGTGGTCGCCCAGTCGCCGTGAGCCGCATCACGCGGACGCTCGATGCCTGGGTCGGGTATCTCAGACAGCGGCAGTTCACCAGCGTTGATCGCTGCCTGGATCGCTGTTGCGACAAGCGATGAGATGGCGTCTCTCACGAAGATGGAACCTCTCGGCCGTTCATGCGAAGTGTGACTGGCAAGGATACCCGATGCGGGGCTGGGCGGGCAAAGTGCCGCAGGTGCACGTCATATACCCCATGGGGTATACTGGGGCCTCGAACGGGATGACTCTTACGCGCCTTGCACGGGAACCATCCCACCATGAACCGGATCACACGACAGGAGTCAGCACCCATGGCAAGCACCTCCCCTTCCTCAGACCTCTACGACGTCGCGATCATCGGCGCAGGCCCCGCAGGCCTCACGGCCGCCATGTACGCGGGGCGCCAAGGTCTCAAGACCGCCGTCATCGCCGGCTCCATTGGCGGCCAGATGCTGTGGGCGCACCGCGTGGAGAACTTCATCGGCTGGGATCCTCTGAGCGGCAGCGAGCTCATGGAGAAGTTCCGCGATCACGTGAACCGCTTCGACGTCGAATGCCACGAAGGCAATCTCGTCAACGCGATCGTGCCCGAAAGCGAGAACTTCACGGTGTTCTCCCGAGAAGGCCTCGCCGTGAACGCCAAGACCGTCATCATCGCGACCGGCAAGGCGCCCAACCGGTTGTCGATCCCGGGCGAGCAGGAGCTTGTGGGCAAGGGTGTGTCGTACTGCGCGACGTGCGACGCGGCGTTCTTCACCGGCAAGGACGTCGTGGTGATCGGCCCCGGGGAGGCTGCGGCGGACGCGGCATTGCAGCTTCGCGCGCTGGGAAGCGGCACGGTGACGCTGGTGAACCGTCGTCCCGTTGTGGCGCCTCAGGCGGTTCTCGACAAACTTGATGCCGACGCCGGCATCCAGACGGTGTGGGGCGTGTCCCCCGTGCGCATCGAAGGCACCGACCACGTGGAGACACTGGTCGTGAAGGACGCCACTGGCGAGAGTGCCATCCCAACAACGGGAGTCTTCATCGAGATGGGCTCGATCACCGCCGATGAGTTCGCCATGGGCCTTGTCGAGGTCAACGATCGCGGTGAGATCGTGGTCGACAAGTCCGGTGCCACCAGCACGCCCGGTGTCTACGCGGCCGGCGACGTCATCGACGAGTTCGGCAAGCAGATCATCACCGCCGCCGGCCACGGCGCCCGGGCCGCGATGGCAGTTGCTCGCGACCTCAAGCGCCGTTAGACCGGCGGTCGGGGCGTTACTCGGCAGGCGGTGCGGGCGGCGGCGTAGGAGTCGCGGCCGACACGGCCGGTGCGACCGGGGGCGCCGCAACCTGCTGTGGTGCGAAGCCGTCCGGCGTCTTGGGCACGAACACCGTCTCCCAGTCGACTCCGGCGGTCTTCCACATGAAGTACGCGAGCGTGAGCACGGAGCCCACGGTGATCGCGAGACCGGTGAAGCCCTCGAAGAAGAACGAGTAGGCGAACAGCACCAGGAACACGAACTGGCTCACCGCGATCTCGAAGAGCGCTCGCGAACGGCCCACCACGACGCGCAGATAGCCCACCACGAGCGCGACCGATGTCACCGACGCGATCGCGAACGCCACGTTGATGTCGACGCGGTCGGCCAGGTACGCCAGCAGCAGGTCGAAGGCGAAGAACGCGGCTGCCAGGAAGCCGTAGTGGACCGGATGCAGCTTCACTCCCCGCGTGGCGGTGAGCAGCACGAGCGCTGCGAAGAAGAACAGCAGCGACACCGGCGCGAAGAAGGTGATCCGCGACACCAGCGGGCCGGGATTGAGCGGCGTGGGCATGTCGACGCCTATGCTGCGTCCGCTCACCACGCTGTCGTAGTCCCACATCAACTTCCACCCGCCGTCGATGGGCTCCTTGGTGGTGGGCGACGCCCCGTCTGCGGGGAAGTCGAACTCATCGAAGTCAGTGGTCATGGCGAGGCTGAAGTCGCGCACCACGCCCACGCCACCGGGGCTGGGCACGTACGACCACGCATCCATGCCGTTCGTGCGATACCCGGTCTCGATGGTGGCGGACTTATCGGCAGTGAGGTCGAACGTCGCGACCGCGTTGCCCTCCGAGTAGGTGATGTCCGCCTCTTTGCCGCCCACCTTCACCGCGAAACCGTCGTAGATGCCGTCGGGATCGGGGAACGGGAACGTCATGGTCACCGACTGTGTCGAGGTGGTGGGGTTCGACACCACGTAGCGTGCCGAGAAGTCGGCCACGTAGGTGGAGTACCACATGAGCCCCTTGCGACGCTGGTCGAGCTTGAAGTCGGTGGTGATGTCGCTCGAGTCGAGGTCGACCCGCCCCACGTGCTTCCCGCCACGTGCCGAGAACGTGGGCGCCAGCTGCGACTGAGGCGAACCCCACAGCCCGCTGACCTCGTCGCCCAGCCGGCCGCTGAAGTTCTCGGTACGGATCTGCACCGAGCCGGCCAGCACGAACCACGCTATCGTCGCCAGGACCAAGATCAACCCGACGGCGAACAGTCTCTTGCCCGTCATCGCCACTCCCCACTTTGTAGGCTGCAAGTCACGGTGCGCGAGAACGACGCTCGCGACCGAAGGGAAGCATCCCCCATTCGACCTCGCGCATGGTGGTGTGTTGCCGTGCGGTTGATGTGGACGGCGATTCGACACCCGCGCGACACCCGCGAGTGGACGCGTCGCTACTTGTGGTACGGCTCACCACGCGAGATGCGGAAGGCACGATAGACCTGCTCGAGGAGCACCACGCGGGCGAGGTTGTGCGGCAGCGTCATGGGCCCGAGCGACAGCCTCTCGTTCGCACGCTGCAGCACCGCAGCGTCCAGCCCGTGCGAACCACCGATCACGAACGCGACGTGGCTCGAACCTTCAAGCGCCAGCGCGTCAAGCCTCGCCGAGAAACCCTCGCTCCCCAGCTGCTTGCCGCCGATCTCAAGCGCGATCACGTGCGCTGAGGGTGGGAGCGCCTTCAAGACGTCGACGGCCTCGGCCGCGAGCGCCTTGGCCTCACCGCCGTGCCCGGGGTCGCGGTCGGCGACCTCCACCACGTGCACGTCCGCGTAAGCGCCCAAGCGCTTGAGGTACTCCTCGGCGGCATCGCGCCAGTAGCGCTCCTTGAGCTTGCCAACCGCGATGATGGTGATGCGCACGGGAGCGCTACCTTCGGTCCGCGTCGGAACCCAACACCACGTCGATGGTGCGCCGGGTGTCACCACGGACAAGCTCGACCGCGATCGTCTCGCCCACCTTATGCTCGCGCACCACCGCGAAGACATCCTCGACGCCGGTGATGTCGCGCTCGGCGATGCGCACGATGATGTCTCCCGCCTCGATGCCGGCCGTCTCGGCCGGTGACGCGGGTTGCACGAAGCGCACGAGCACGCCACTTCTGACAGGCAGCTCGAACTGGGCGGCGATGTTCTCGTCGACGGTCTCGGTGCTGAGCCCCAGATACGGGTGGACCGCCCGACCGGTCTCGATGATCTGGCCCGCAATGTCCATCACGAAGTCGACCGGGATCGCGAACCCGATACCCGCCGAGGAACCCGACGTGGACTGTATGAGCGTATTGATGCCCACGAGGTTGCCGCTCGCGTCGACAAGCGCCCCGCCCGAGTTGCCGGGGTTGATCGCCGCGTCGGTCTGGATGAGATTCGTGTAGGTGGTCAGATC
>CAYXQU010000054.1:0-9791 GCA_964467305.1 uncultured Eubacteriales bacterium | reverse complement strand
GAGCCGTCCCGCATGTGGCGCCGCTATCTTGTGGGTAACGCTCGCTTCGTGGCAGCGGTGGCTCGAGAGAAGCTCAAGGGCTGAACCCACAGCCATGGCGAAGACTCAAGACGCCCGCCGCCATCCGGCGACGGGCGTCTGCTCATGCATCGCGACTCACGGGGTCATGGTGCCTTGGATGTCGACTGCATCGAATCCGATTCCCGTCCCCGAAGACTCCGGGTTCTTGGTGCCGGTCCACTCGATACGGACGGTGTGGGGCCCGTCTGCAAGCTTGCCCGAACTCCAGCCCAGCACGTTGTTCACGTAGCCCGCGTAGTAGAGGTCCATCAGATAGGGTGTACCGTCCACGATGATCCTCGCGACACCGTAGCTGGGTGCCTTCGAAACGCGCAGCTCGAGTCGTGTGCCACTGAATGCGAAGTCGAGCGCGGAGCCTTCGGTGTTCGAGTAGATCCATGATCCTCCCGAACGCATCGCGTTGTTCGCCGGCGCCCACGTCCCTGTGGTGACGATTGACGGCTCGGTCTCCTCGAAGCGCACGATAGGGTATCCCGGCGCGACGGCCTGATTCAGAGTCCCTACGATGTCGATGGCGTCAAGCCCGATCCCCGTCCCGGTAGAAGCCGCGTTCTTGGTTCCGGTCCACTCGAGCGAGACCGTGTGCGGTCCGTCGTCAAGCCCGGTGAGGGACAGCACCTTGCGATTGTTCACGTATCCGGCCGAGTAGAAGTCGACCCAGTGCTCGGTTTCGCCGTCTACGGTGAGCAGGCCACGGCCGTAGCTGGGTGCGGTGGAAGCAACGATGTCCACTCGCGTACCGGTGAAGGCGATGTTCGCCGATGAACCCGAGGAGTTCGTGTACGCCCACTTGCCGGCTGAACGGCTGGTGTTGGACGCGCTGCTCCAGGTACCGTCCAAAAGGATCTTGGAGTTGGTCTCCTCGAACCTCACCAAAGCAGGTCCGGCCAAGGGTGCTTGAGCGATACCGCCGTCCACCTCGAAAGCGTCCACTCCGATCCCGGTTCCTGACGAAGCTGGGTTCTTGGTGCCACTCCAGCTGAGCGTCACGGTGTGTGTGCCACGCTGTAGCCCCGATACCTGCCAGACCGGATAGTTGTGGAGGTACCCGGAGGTGTAGAGATCGACCGGTTGCGGTGCGCCGCCGTCGACACTGATCGAGGCGATGCCGTAGGTGGGCGCCGTCGAACAGAAGAGCTGCGCCGCCGTGCCGGTGAACGTGAACTTCATCTCGGCGTCCAAGGAGTTGGAGTACGCCCATGCTCCTTCAGAGCGCTTCGCGCTCGCGCTTGGGGTCCAGTTGCCATACCACGACATGAACGCATTGGTCTCCTCGTACCTGAGCACCGGCAGCGGGAGACTGGCATCGATGTCCAATGCGTCGAGGCCGATACCGGTCCCACTGGAGGCAGGGTTCTTTGTGCCCGTCCACTCGACGGACAGCTCATGCTCGCCGTACTCGAGGCCGGATATCGAGCCAAGCTTCCGATTGTGCGTGTACCCGCTGGTGTACATGTCGACGATGGTCACTGGCTCACCATCGACCCGCAGCAAGACCTGGCCGTAGCTCGGTGCGGTTCCACCGATGAAGTCGACGCTCGTGCCCACGAACGTGACCACTACGCGGGCACCCGGCGAGTTCGAGTATGCCCAGCTGCCGTTGTGCCGGTTGGCATTGGCCGCTTTGATCCAGTTGCCCTCGAACGCAACCCGCTCGTCGGCATCATCAAACCGCTCGACCACGGTGAACTCGACACTTCGTGCTTGCTCGACGTTGCCTGCTTCGTCGACCGACCGGTACTCCAGGGTGTGAAGACCACCCTGGGTGACCACGACGTGGTCACCGTCGATCCACTGGCCACCGTCGAGCCGGTGCTGGGTCAACATGACGCCGGACTGGTCATCGAAGGCGCCGATGCTGATGTCCGCAGTCAGGTAGTAGCGCTCGTCAACCTGAACTGCGCTGACGGGAGCGTTGTCGTCGACTCGCACAAGCGCTTCGTAGGTCTGACCGCGGTTGCCGGCGGCATCGATCGGCGTGTAGCTGACGAGGTGGTCGCCGTCACCGGTGACGAAGGCGTCACCTTCGGTGTACGCCGGATCCGCACCGTCCACGACGTACTCAAACGAAGTGACGCCAGACAGCTCATCTTGCCCGATGAACGTGATACGCGCCGTGCCGCTGGCCCATTCGGAGGCAAGTTCATGGGTCGCTGTTGGGGGGGTCCTGTCGATCCGAACCGTCTCGACCCGCACGTCTTCCTCGTTGTCCAAGTCATCGACGGAGAGGTAGTGAAGGGTTGTCTCGCCCTCTTGGGTGACATCGAAGGGGCCCGAGTAGACCTCAGGAGTCCCCTCGTCCAACCAGTAGAGAGTCTCCCTGACCCCGGTCACATCATCGTCTGCAGTGAGTGCGACTCGGACATCATCGGCAGCCCAGCCATCGTTGAGATCTGAGGTCGTGCTCGGAGGTGTCCAGTCCGTGTGGATCGTCGTCATCGTTGGCGGCTCCACGTTTCCGGCGCGGTCGACAGACCAGAATGTGACGGTGTGGATGCCGTCCTCCTGAAGGAGAACGGGTTCGGAGTACTGCTGCGCTGCTCCACCATCGATGCGGTAGTACGTAGCCGTCACCCAAGTCCCTTCGTCACTTGCGCTCAAGACGATCGGAACCTGTAGGTTGGCCCAGCCCTCGTGGTCGGATTCCACTATCGTCGACGGTGGATCGAGGTCGGGCAGCAGCTCTCCGCCGAAGTCGATGGCGTCGAGGCCGATACTCGTACCGGTGGCGCTGTCGTTCTTGGTGCCAGTCCATTCGATCTTGACGCTGTGCGTCGTGTCCTCGAGACCACCTACGGCAAGCACGCTCTGCCGATGAAGGGCCGACGGTGCGTAGAAGTCAGCGAAGTACTCGTCTGTGCCATCAACGGTGACTTTGGCGATACCGTATGAGGCCGCCTTCGAGCCGATCAGCGAGAAACCCTGACCCGCGAAAGTGAAGTACACGGAGCCGCCCTGTTGATTCGAGGCGAGCCAGTATCCGCCCACCCGGTTCACCGAGAAGTACGGCGTCCAGGTGCCGTCGTAGTAGATGCCGGTTGCAGACTGGTCGACTCTCGGCGTCACGGTGAATTCGACGGTATGGTAGTCCTCGATGTTGCCGGCCAGGTCCACCGACCTGAACCGAAGAGTGTGATTACCGCCTAAGCTCGTAGTGAACGTGGTTCCGGTCTTCCAGACTCCTCCGTTGAGGCTGTATTCGGTGCGGGAGACTCCGGACGTGTCGTCAGTGGCGGTGAAGTTGATCACTGCGGTGGTGCCATACGCTGATTGGGCGTCACTGGTGGTCTCAGGCTTCACGTAGTCCAGTCTGATCAACCTGGTCTTGACCGTCTCGAAGTTCTGCGCCTCGTCCACCGAGTAGAACTTCACCGTGGTCGTACCTGCATCGGAGATGAGGAAGGGACCGGTGTAGGGGACCGTGGGGTAGGTCCCGTCAACCGAGTACCACGTGCCCAGGATCGCGTTGGCGTTGTCCTCGGCATCGAGGGTGACTATCAACGGTGTGTCACTCCATCCCTGTGGGATGTTGGAGACGGTGATCGGTGGCTCGGTGTCGTCTCCGGACATCACGAAACGGAAGCGGTAGATCGCATCACCTTCGGGATCCGAGGCGTACACGTTGCCAAACCCGTCGATGTCGATGTCGGAGATCGAGATGAGTACCCCGGACGGATTGAACGTCCCAAGCCAGCTACCATCCTGGGCGAGCCGGATGATGCGCCCGTTGCCGGAGTCTCCAACGTAGACGACGCCCCATGGGTCGACGCCGATCGCGCGCGGGTCGGCGAAGACGTCGGAATCGGTCGGCTGTCCGTACTCGTCTGTCTCGGTCCAACCGTCGAAGGTCGCGAGCAACTGCCCCTCCGGGCTGTACTTCACGATCTTGTTGTGCGAAGGGACTGCAATCCACAAGTCGCCAGACGGATCCAACGCGATGCCATCGGGCCGTTCGTCGGCCGACGCGAGCGAGAACTCGCTGATGAACCCGCCCCACATCGTCACATGCTGGATCTTGCTGTGGTAGGTGTCTGAGATCCAGATCGTGTCGTCGGACGCGACCACAACGTCGCCGGGGATGGCGAACTGCGCATCGCCGAATTCGGCCTCGCCGAAGGTGTAGACGTACTGCTGGGTGACGGGGTCGAGCACTCGGATGCGGTTGTTCTCGGAGTCAGCGATGACGAGCAGACCGTCTGAGGTGAAGTCCATACCGCCCGGGCGCCGCAGCTCGCCTGCGTACTCCTGACCCACCCGGAGCATCTCCACGCCTTCTTCGGAAACGCCCACCACGTAGGTGGAGGGGTCAGGCGTGAGCTCGACCGGTCTGTTTCGATCTGAGTGCGTGTAGAAGACCGAGCCCGATGGGCCCAGAGCCATGCCCTCGGGGAATGCCTCGGTATCCGGGGCATAGATGCCGGTCAGCGACAGAGAGTCCTGTGTGGACGGTTCGAAGGCGCCGTACGCAGGTGCGGGGCTGACGAACCACGCAGTCGCGAGCAGCGCGCACAACCACCAACCGGTCAGAAGCGGTCGAACGCCAATTCGTGCAGTCAATCCCAGCCCCTCCTCAGCGATGCCTGGCCGCATCTCGAACTGAACACAACGCATAACGTGTGTATCGACCATCCCGGGTCAGTTCATTAGCCCTGCAGAGCTGCTCCATTGGAGCACTACCTCCCGCATCGAAGAGAAGCATGCGCTCGCTCGTATATACTCCGTGGCTAGGGGCGTGACGCGCACACACGAAGTGGACAAGGACGGGGCAGGGGATTGCGCGCTCAAGACGGGGACAAGACCTCCGCTGCAGGTCTTTCGATCACGGGCCGCAGAAGCGACCGGAGACGCAAGCTCGTCGCGTCGCTCATAGCTGTCGACGCAGCTGCCATCCTTGCAGCCGCCCTCTGCGCGACGTGGATCAGGTTCGGTTCGATGCTCGCGCCTGTCGACTTCGAGTCTCTCGATCTGAGGATCAGCTTCTACCAGCTTGCACTGATCGTGGTGCCACTGTGGCTCGTAGCGTTCGCCTTTGGCGGGCTGTACGACCTTGATCGGTTGAACCGGGGACTGCCTGGCGTTGGCCGGATCGTTCTTGCCGCATCCCTGGGTGTCGCGGGGTTGATTCTGGTCATGTATGGCGCGAAACTCCCCGGTCTGTCACGGGCGTGGACCCTGATCCTATGGTCAGTGAGCATGATGACCGTCATCGCGGGCCGGATGCTTGTCAACGTCGTCATCACCGTGAGGCACCGCAGGGGACTGGACTTGCGCTCTGCGCTGGTGGTGGGCAGCAACGCCGAGTCCGCTGACATCATCCGCGTGATTCGCGCGAACCAGGCGGCGGGGCTTGTGCCGATCGGGTGTGTCGCGTCTTCGCAAGCTCAGCGTCTCGAACTTGACTATTGCTCAGGGGATGTCCCGGTCCTTGGTGCCGCGCGTGAACTGACCGATATCGTTCGTGACTCCGGCGCGCACGTGGTGGTCATCGCGGCATCCGCGTTCGACCACGATGTCTTGGCACGTATTCTGGCTGAGCTCAGGGATGTCGATGTCGATGTTCACCTGTCATCTGGCCTGTTCGAGGTGCTCAGTAGTCGCGTCTTGGTCACCGAGATCGCGGGAGTTCCCGTCATCACCATCCGGGGACTGTCGCTGTCTCGCAGCAACTTGTTCGTCAAGAGGCTGTTCGATCTGGTGGTGGCCACGACGATCGTCGTGATTGGTTCCCCGGTGTGGCTGCTCATCGCTGCTGCGATCAAATTCACCAGTCACGGCCCGGTGTTCTACAGCCAGACGCGCCTGGGAAGAGACGGCGAGCCGTTCGGGATGCTGAAGTTCCGCTCGATGTATGTCGACGCGGAGGCGCGGCTTGCGGAGGTGCGAGGGGCCAACGAAGCTACCGGTCCGCTGTTCAAGATGCGAAACGATCCGCGTGTCACCAAGGTCGGCAGACTCATGCGCAAGTACTCGATCGACGAGTTCCCGCAGCTCATCAACGTATTGCGTGGCGAGATGTCGCTTGTGGGGCCAAGACCACCACTGCCGCACGAGTCTGAGCACTACTCGGTTCGCGACTGGCGGCGGCTGGAAGTCGTCCCGGGCATGACGGGACTGTGGCAGGTGTCCGGTCGCAGCGGGTTGACCTTTGATGAGATGGTGTCGCTGGACATCTTCTATATCGAGAACTGGTCGGTAGCGCTCGACATGACTCTGATCATCCGAACCATTCCCGCCGTGGTGTTCGCCCGCGGTGCCTACTGAGAGGCAGAATTCCTTGAGGTTGATAGTCGTCGTGGGTGCCCGGCCGAACTTCATCAAGGTCGGGCCGCTGATGCCCCGGCTATCCGCAGCCGGCATCGATGCCGCGATCGCTCACACTGGCCAGCACTACGACACGTCGATGTCGGATGTGTTTTTTCGGGACCTGGAGCTTCCTGAGCCAAAGTGGTTCCTTGGAGTGGGGTCGGGCACCCATGCGGTGCAGACCGGCAAGGCGATGATGGCGCTGGAGACCCTGATGGAAGCCGAGCGGCCAGATGCCCTGCTCGTCGTGGGTGACGTGAACTCGACCCTGGCAGGTGCCCTCGCTGCGGCGAAGATCGGCATCCCCGTCGTCCATCTCGAGGCGGGGCTGCGTAGCGGGGACATGTCCATGCCTGAAGAGGTGAATCGGCTGGTGACCGATCAGCTCTCGGCGATGCTTCTGACCACCATCGCATCCGCCGAATCGAATCTGCTCAGCGAGGGTGTCGAGCAGGACAGGATCCATTTCGTGGGCAACATCATGGCGCAGTCTGTTCTGCAGAACCTTCATCGGGTCAGCGACCGGGACGCCGCTTCGGCCTATGGCATGAGGTCAGGTGGGTACATCCTGTCGACGATCCACCGTCCCGAGAACACCGACCATCCCGAACGATTGGCACAGGTCGTGGCCGCGCTTGCCGGAATGGAACTCCCCGTTGTGCTGCCCGCTCACCCAAGGACGCTCCCGTCGCTTCAGGCGGCAGGGCTCAGTGATTCCACAGGTCACGTGAAGGTGATCGATCCGGTTGACTACCTGACCATGCTCGCGTTGCAGCGCGACGCCGCCCTGGTGATCACGGACTCAGGTGGTGTGCAAGAGGAGGCGTGCGTTCTGGGGACTCCCTGCGTCACCGTGAGACGCAACACGGAGCGGCAGATCACGGTCGAGCTGGGGGCCAACCGTCTCGTGTCACCGGATGCATCGGAGATACTGACCGCCGTCAACGACTCGTTGTCACAAGCGGCGACGTGGAACCCACCGGAGCGCTGGGACACATTGGTGGCCGATAGGGTGGTCACTGCGCTGGAATCCGGAGTTCGACCGCTCGCAGACCACCTCTAGAGAGGGAACCCCGATGCGCGTCCTGGTAACCGGAGGAGCCGGGTATATCGGCTCGATCACCACCCGTCTGTTGCTTGAGGCCGGGCATGACTGCGTGGTTCTGGACACCCTCGAGCGGGGCTGGCGCGGCGCGGTCGACCCGCGTGCCGAGCTTCACGTGGGCTCAGTGGGGGATGGCGTTGTGGTGGCGACTGCGCTTGCGGGTTGCGATGCGGTCATGCATCTCGCAGGCTACATCGAGGTCGCAGAGTCCCAGTCACATCCCGAGAAGTACCGGGCCAACAACGTCGACGCGCCCATGGTGATGCTCGACGCGATGGAGATGGCCGGTGTCGAGGCGCTGGTCTTCTCGTCGACCGCAGCAGTGTACGGAGAGCCCCGCGAGCTTCCTCTCACCGAGAACTCACCTACCGTGCCCATCAATGCGTATGGGCTCTCCAAGCTCGACTTCGAGCATGAACTTGACCGTCGCGTGCAGCGTGGTCTGCGCTCAATTCGCTTCCGCTACTTCAACGTGGCAGGAGCATGGCCCGACGGCTCGTTGGGCGAGGCACACGATCCCGAGTCCCACATCATTCCCCGGATTCTCACCGCGATGCGCGACGGTCAGACGCGCTTTGAGGTCTTTGGTGGTGACTACCCCACCAAAGACGGGACCTGCGTACGAGACTACGTGCACGTGTGGGACCTCGCCAATGCGCACCTGCTCGCCCTGGAGAGTCTTCACGCCGGCGGCCCCGGCAGGGTGTTGAACCTTGGTAACGGCGACGGGTTCTCGAATCGCGAGGTCGTCTCGGCATGTGCTTCGGTGACCGGCCATGACATCGAGATCGTCGTCGGCGACCGGCGCCCCGGAGACCCGGCGACGCTGGTCGCATCGGCCGCCAAGGCGGGCAGCGAGCTTGGATGGAGTCCTACGTACCGGGAGCTGGAGCAGATGGTTGAGCATGCATGGAAGTGGCATCTTGCCCACCCGCACGGCTACCGTTAGACTGTCACCTTGTCGCGTGAAGCGGCTGGAAACGGGCGATTAACTCAGCGGGAGAGTGCCACCTTCACACGGTGGAAGTCACTGGTTCAAATCCAGTATCGCCCACCATCGTAGCCTCTTGGCCCCCGGACGCTCCTTGGAGCCCATCTTGGGGGTCTTTTTCGTTCGATTATGGGGTTCTGAGGCGTGATCGTATCGGTCGACAAGATCGGCAAGTCGTTCGGGGAGCGGATCCTGTTCTCCGACGTGTCGCTGCGTGTGGGCGCGCGCGATCGCATCGCGCTCGTGGGCCCCAACGGCGCGGGCAAGACGACTCTGCTGGAGATCATCGCTGGAAGGCAAGACGCTGACAGCGGGACGGTGTGCTACGCCAAAGACGCCGTGATCGGCTACCTGGAGCAAGAAGCCATCGAGATGCATGGCAGATCCGTCTTACAGGAGGCGTTGGTCTCGGCGGAGCACGTGACCTCGCTTCAGCACAGGCTTCAGCTTCTCGAAGAGGACCTTGCGTCCGCCGGCGACGACGACCACGAACGTCTCTTGGCCGAGTACGGCAGGTTGCAGGAGCGATTCGAGACCCTTGGGGGCTACACCGTCGAGTCCGATGCGCGAGCCGTTCTCGGCGGTCTTGGTTTTCGAGAGAAGGATCTGGCTCGTCCCACCGAGGAACTCTCCGGCGGGTGGCTCATGCGGCTGGCCTTGGGCAAGCTCCTGCTCACGCACCCCGACGTGCTCCTGCTCGACGAGCCCACCAACCACCTCGACCTTGAGTCCGTCACGTGGCTTGAGGGCTTCTTGCGCACCTACGACGGGGCCATCGTGCTTGTCAGCCACGACCGCGCCTTCATGGACGGGATCGTCGATCGTGTCGCAGAGATCGATCAGCGCAAGATCACCGTCTACACCGGTGACTACACGGCCTACACCCACGCACGCGAGCTTGCGGTCGAGCAGCTCAAGGCCAAGCGTGAGGCCCAGCTCAAAGAGATCGCTCACATGCAGGCGTTCGTCGACAGGTTCAGAGCCAAGAACACCAAAGCCCGGCAGGCGCAGGAACGCATGCGCAAGATCGAGAAGGTCAAAGCCGAGCTGGTCGAGGCCCCACCCGAGCGGCAGTCGGTGAAGTTCCGCTTCCCCCAACCCCCGCGCACCGGTGACTCCGTGATCTCGCTCAAGGGCATCCGCAAGTGCTACGGCGACCTCGAGGTGTATCGCAGCCTCGATCTTGGGCTGTTCCGTGGCGACAAGGTCGCTTTGGTTGGCCCCAACGGCGCAGGCAAGTCGACCCTTCTCAAGATCCTTGCGGGGGTACTCGACTTCGATGGCGGCGAGAGGGTCTTGGGAGCGGGAGTC